>JBKGYS010000017.1:0-27282 GCA_046545955.1 Spirochaetales bacterium
AACCAGCAGATAGACGCGGAGACCGCCGAGATCGTAGCGTCCGAGTATGGCTCTTCCACGAAGGTGGTGAGCCTGTACGATGAGACGGTCATTGAAACGGCACCGGACAACGAAGCGGACATGCAGGCGAGGCCGCCGATCGTGACGGTCATGGGACACGTTGATCACGGCAAAACCAAGCTGCTCGACGCGATCCGCTCGGAGAACGTTGTCGCAGGTGAGTTCGGGGGAATAACGCAGCACATCGGCGCCTACCAGGTGGAAACGGCGCATGGCAGGGTCACGTTTCTCGACACACCGGGGCACGAGGCGTTCACGCTCATGCGGGCCCGTGGCGCCAATATTACCGATGTTGTCATTCTCGTGGTAGCCGCCGACGACGGTGTAATGCCTCAGACCCGCGAGGCGGTCGACCATGCGAAGGAAGCCGGCGTTCCCATTATCGTAGCCATAAACAAGATCGACAAACCGGACGCAAACCCGGACCGGGTGAAGCAGCAGCTCTCCGACCTCGACCTGATGCCCGAAGCGTGGGGCGGGAACACCTTGTTCAGCGAAGTCTCGGCGCTGAAAAACGAAGGGGTTAAAGAACTTCTCGAGACGGTGGCGCTACAGGCTGAGGTGCTCGAGCTTAAGGCTAACCGGAATTGCCGCGCCGAGGGGAAGATTATCGAGACACGCATCGACGCCGGGCGGGGAACCGTATCGAGCGTGCTTATCGAGCGCGGTACGCTTCGGATAGGCGACGCGTTCGTCGCCGGAGTCTATCCGGGCCGAGTCCGTGCGATGTTCAACGACCGTGGCGAGCGGGTGGACGAGGCAACGCCGAGTATGCCTGTCGAGATTCTCGGTCTCACCGGAATCCCGGAAGCGGGGGATCCGTTCCAGGTCACCGAAAGCGACAAACAGGCCCGCCAGATCGGCGACAAGCGGCAGGAGCTTCGTAAACTCGAGGACGCACGGAACGTCAAGAAAATCACCCTCGACAATCTCTACGATACGATCCAGGAAGGCGCTATTCAGGACTTGAAGGTCGTAATCAAAGGTGACGTTCACGGCTCGGTAGAGGCGGTCAAGAACGCGCTCGAGGGACTCTCAACCGACGAAATCCGTCTCACCGCCATTCGCGCGGCGGCGGGCGCGATTAATGAAAACGATGTAATGCTCGCGAGCGCCTCTAACGCGATTATCGTAGGCTTTCACGTTCGACCGACACCGCGAGCGGCTGAGCTCGCCGAGCGGGAAAAGGTGGAGATCCGCAAGTACGGCATCATTTACGATGCGGTCGATGATATTCGCACCGCGATGGAGGGGATGCTCGCACCCGAGCTTCGGGAAGAGACCGTCGGCACCGCAGAGGTCCGCGAGGTATTCAAGGTTCCCAAGATCGGTGCAGTCGCGGGCTGCTATGTTAAGTCCGGCACGGTCAAGCGTAATGCCAAGGTCCATGTCATCCGCGATGGCGTCGAGATCCACACGGGAAAAATTGACTCACTCCGACGATTCAAGGATGACGCGCGTCAGGTAGAGGCCGGCTACGAGTGCGGTATCGGAATCGAGCGATTCGACGATATCAAGGTCGGCGACGAGTTCGAGGTCTTCGAGGTTCGCGAAATAGCCAAGAAACTCGGCGAGTCGAAGGCGGAGAAGGCCAAAGCATCGAATAAGGGAAACGAATCCAAGGATTCGTAAGATCTCAAGATGGATAGACTCGTACGGGCTTCACAGCTTATTGGCGAGATCGTCAGTAACGCGATCGTTCAGGGACACGTTAAAGACCCGCGTGTGAGCAGTCTCTGTTCAGTAGTGGACGTAGAGGTGTCGAAGGATCTGCGTTACGCGACGGTGCGAATAAGCGGGTATATGGAGGCGGAGTCGCTCAAGTCGGCGGTTAAAGGGCTCAATGCGGCAGCGGGTTTTCTGCAGTCGCGTATCGCCTCTCAGGTTCATTGGAAAGCCACCCCGAAGTTACGCTTCGTGGTTGATACAACGATTCGCCAAGCGCAGAGCGTAATCGATACGTTAGACGCTATGGATGTTTCTCCGGAAGAGGACCGCGGGACTTGAGACCCTACGATGGGGGTGTATTACTCGATAAACCCGAGGGAGTGTCGTCGTTTAAAGCCCTCGGTCCGGTCAAGCGTGCTCTCGGAGGAAGCAAGGTCGGCCACACTGGAACACTCGATCCGTTCGCTTCCGGTCTTATGGTTGCGCTCTGCGGGCGTCTTACGAAACTCGCCCCGCAGTGTTCGAAACTCGACAAGACCTACGAAGCGGTAGTGTTCTTCGGAGAAGAGACGGAAACCCTGGACCCCGAGGGACCGGTCGTTGCCCGCGGGAGTGTTCCAAGCTACGAGCGGATCGTCGGTGAAACACAGAAGTTCGTGGGAACCATTTCTCAGCGCCCGCCTGCCTACTCGGCGGTTCACGTTGGAGGCAGACGAGCGTACGAGCTCGCACGTACGGGCGCAGCCGTAGAGCTTCCCGAGCGCAACGTCACTATCCGGACATTTGATATTCTTGCGTGGTCGCCCCCTGAGCTAACCTGCCGGATAACGGTTTCGGCAGGTACCTACATACGCTCGATCGCCCGGGATTTAGGACGTTCGTGCGGAAGTGTAGCCTACCTGTCGGCGCTACGGAGAATTGCGGTCGGACCGTGGCACGTTAGCGATTCGGTTCGCCCGGATGAGTTCAGCCCGGAAAGAGACGTGCGTTCTCCCGAGCGAACAGTTGCGACAATCCCCGGGCTCGAGTCGGCGGTTGTGGCGGAACACGCGGTGGATCGAGTGTGTAGCGGGGTGCCCCTGCGGCGCGAGTGGCTTTTCCGGCACGATGGGCGTCCATACGGCGGGCAGCCCGATGGAGCTGATCTTGCGCTTTTCGATCCTCGCGGAGACCTGCTCGCCGTTGCGACACCGCGCGGCAATACGTTTGCCTACCGCTTCGTAAGACCCAGGGAGTAGTCGCGGATACCCCGGTTCCCGCTCGAATATCGTCGGATAGCCCGGGCCGGAAGTGGAGCTCGGTACCGCGTCGCTGTTGACATTAATCAAGCGCTCATCGATAATTAGCGGAATCATTGCTGGAGATGTTGTCATAGATTGCGGGTTTCCCCTTCATTTCGAATACACAAATACGGGCGCTTTCGTGAACTGCGCGGCAGAGCGGTGCTTCGCATGCCGGAGTTCTCGAAAGCGTCTCCGAGTGGTTCACCGAGGGTAGAAATCCGCGACTCGTTTTATCTTTTAGCCCATTTCAAGGAGTAGCGGAAAGGTATGCCGTTAACAAAGGAACAGACGCAGGAAGTTGTCGACACGTTTGGCAACGGGTCGAACGATACAGGGAATACCGAGGTTCAGGTTGCGCTCTTGACCCGTCGAATTGAGCAGCTGACCGAGCATTTCAAGTATCATAAACAGGATCACAACTCCCGACGAGGTCTTCTCAAGCTCGTCGGTCGCCGCCGGCGGCTTTTGCGGTATCTGGCGAATAACGATCTCGACCGGTATCGGGCGCTTCTCGGCAAGCTTAATCTTAGAAAGTAATATGCTGCATCAGGTCTCCATTCCGGAAGTGGAGCAGTTCTCAGCCGACTATCACCCATCCCACGCCGTTCGAAGGCCAATTTGTTGGATCGTCGGGTGCGGCACACGCGTAGTCGCCGACCGTTTTCAGGGCCGGCTCAGTGGCACCTCTGCTTCGTCTGGAGAAGCGGTCGGGACTACTTAGGCGACACGGTTCGAAAAAAAAAAGAAGGATTTAGAATATGCACGAGGTAAAAGTCACCGTTGGTTCGCAGGAGCTGACTCTCGAAACCGGAAGGCTGGCGCGTCAGGCAAACGGCGCAGTGTTCGCACGGTACGGTGGAAGCGCTGTTATTGCGACGGTATGTTGTTCGAGCAAAGAGCTCGATGTTGATTTTCTTCCACTGTCGGTCGATTACAATGAAAAGTACTACGCGGCTGGTAAGATTCCCGGAGGATTTCTGAAACGGGAAGGTCGGCCGAAGGATCGGGAAATACTGGTTTCGCGATTAATTGACCGTCCAATGCGACCGCTGTTCGATAAGAAGTTCAAGCGCGACATACAGATTGTCCCGACGACCATTTCAACCGATCAGGAGAATCCTCCCGACGTCGTTGGTATGGTCGCCGCTTCTGCGGCTGTTCACGTAAGCGATATTCCCTTCGATGGGCCGGTCGGGGCGGTCCGTGTCTCGTACGTGGACGGCGAGTTCGTCATAAACCCGACGTTCGATCAAATCGGGCGCGGCGACCTCGAGATAACGGTCGCAGGCACCGCCGAGGGCATCACAATGGTTGAAGGCGGCGCTATGCAGGTCGGCGAGGATGTGCTCGCAGAGGCCATTGACGCTGCTCGGAAACCGATTGCCGATCTTTGCCGCGCGCAGGAAAAACTGCGCGAAGAAGTCGGTAAGGAAAAGTTGCCAGTGTCCCAAGGTGAGCCCGAGCTCCCGATTGCCGATGAGGTTGTAGAGTTCGCCCGTCCGAAGCTCGAGCAGGCCTGTTTCGTGAAAGGCAAGATGGAGCGTCGCAACGCCATCGACGCGGTAAACGAAGAGGTAAGCGCGCACTTCGAAGATCGAATCGAGGAGGGGCAGGAAAAACAGTTCGCCTCCATCCTCGATGACCTCGAGAAGAAGATTCTTCGCGAAAGCGTGTTGAACCGTCAGGTTCGAACGGATGGACGGGGACCCGAAGATATCCGTGACATTACGTGCGAGGTCGGCGTGCTTCCGAGAGCTCACGGTTCAGCTCTGTTCACGCGCGGTGAAACTCAGGCCCTTGCGGTCACCACTCTCGGAACGGTTCAGGACGAACAGATTCTCGATGATATCGAAGGCGACCGTCGCGAGCATTTCATGCTCCACTACAATTTTCCGCCGTTTTCGGTCGGTGAGACCGGGCGGCTCGGGACCGGCCGGCGCGAGGTCGGACACGGTCATCTCGCGCAGCGCGCCGTAGCGGCGGTGTTGCCGGGTAAGGAAACGTTCCCGTATACGACGCGTATCGTCTCGGAAATACTCGAGTCCAACGGTTCGAGCTCCATGGCTACCGTTTGTGGCAGCTCCATGAGTCTTATGGACGCGGGAGTCAGAATCGACAAGCCCGTGGCCGGAATCGCTATGGGTCTTGTTCAGGGCGAAGACAAGAGCGTGGTTATAAGCGATATCACCGGCGAAGAAGACGCGCTCGGTGACATGGACTTCAAGGTAGCCGGTACGGAAGCGGGCATCACCGCATTCCAGATGGATATCAAGATTTCCAACGTGGACCCGCAGGTCATGCGCGATGCGCTCGAGCAAGCCCGCCGTGGTCGAATGTTTATCCTCGGCGAGATGGCGAAGGTTATCGAAAGACCCCGCGGCGAGTTGAGCGAGTATGCGCCGAGAATTCTCAGCTTTCAGGTCGATCAGGAGAAGATCGGAACGCTCATCGGTCCGAGCGGGAAGACCATTAAGGGAATCTCGGAAAAGCATGACGTGACGACAAATATCGACAACGACGGCACCGTGACCATTTACTCGCAGGATAAAGCAGGAGCCGAGGCGGCAAAGCAGTCGTTTATGGCGCTGCTCGAGGAGCCGGAAGTAGGAAAGACCTACGATGGTATCGTCCGGCGAATCGTGGACTTCGGAGCGTTCATCGAGTTTCTGCCGGGTCGCGAGGGACTGTGTCACATATCGAAAATGGCGGACCACCGTGTCGAGTCGGTGAGCGATGTGCTTGAACTCGGACAGGAAGTTCCAGTCAAAATTATGGAAATCGATAAGATGGGCCGGTTCAATCTGAAACTTATTTACGACGAAGAAAATCGCGAACGCGTTGCGCCTCGGGGCGATACAGGCGAATCCGGCGATGGATCGTCGAAGGATTCGCGACACGGTTCGCGCGACGGTGGACGTGGCCGGGGAGGCGACCGGCGTCGGTGACCGCGCGAGACAATTAGTCGCGGGAATGTCGGTACGGTCGGTCATTCGGGGATGAAGGGCCCGCCGTATTCGGCCCTCCGCACCTCTCAAGGCAGGTGTCTTCGATGGAAGTTCGCGGGTGGCGCATAGAGCGCTATATTGCCGGAGAGGTGCTTTTCTCCGTCGTTGTGGCGTTCCTGTTCTTCTTTCTCATATTTCTCGTAAACCAGCTTCTCCTTCTCGCCGAGGATATTCTCGAAAAACAGGTTCCCGTCTTTGACGTACTTGAACTGCTGTGGTACTCGCTCCCGAGTATCGTTGCCCTGTCGGTTCCCTTCGCGAGCCTTGTCGGTTGTCTTATGGCGATCGGTCGCTTGAACAGCGATAACGAAGTAATCGCCATGCGTGCGAGCGGGGTAAGCCTGTATCGCATGTTCGCGCCGGTACTCCTGCTCGGCGTAGTCTTGAGCCTTTTCACCTTTATTACCAACGACTATCTGCTTCCCGTCGGTAATCTGAATCTTGTGCGAAGGTATCGTGAGCTTATCCTTTCGAATCCGGACCTCGAGTTCGAGGCCTACGCAGCGAGAGAGTTTCAGGATCTTGTGCTTGTAAGCGGAGAGGTCGATGATTCGCGAATTTCCGATCTTCTGATTATCGAAACCGGTCGCAGATCACGAGAACGGATCATCAGCGCGAGAGAAGCTGTGCTCGAGGAGGATGCGGAGCGAAGCGGGGTAATTACTCTGCGTTTGTCCGATGTCTCATTGCAGGATCCGGTCGGCGGAAACACGGAGGACTACGATTACTCGCGGATCTCCGAGATGACCTACAATATTCTGCTTAGAGATATCTCCCTGACTCTCCAGAATCCTACGGCCCGAGAGATGAGCTCGGTCGACGTCTACGCGATGGTCCGGGATCAGCGGGCCGACCTGCGCGAGCGTCGCCGGGAAAGGGATGCCCGCGTGGCGGAGCTGCAGGAGGAGCTGTCGCGGCGCACCGTGGAGCTCGAACGCGAACTCGGCGCTGGTGAGGTGAGTTTCGAGCAGGCGCGGGAAGAGTTATCGACACTTTCAGAGGAAGTCGATTCAGAACGGTCTCGAGCCATCTTCAGCCGCAGTCTCCAACTGAACCTTATCGAGTTTCATAAGAAGTTCTCCATTCCTGCCGCCTGCTTTGCCTTCATGATCTTTGCCTTCCCCGTCGGCCTACACGCGAAGCGCAGCGGACGGGCAATAGGATTCGGAATTGGACTGTTCGTATCGTTCCTCTACTGGGCCTCCATCTTCGGAGGACAGACCCTCGGAGTACAGCATCCGCAGATACCGGCCTTTCTTACTATGTGGCTGCCGAATATTCTGGTTATTGCTGTAGGTCTGTGGCTTTTACTGGAGCGTGCGCGAAGATGAAGTTTCGACTGGATCGGATGCTTATTCGAGAGTTTCTCCCTGTGTTCGTTTCATCGCTCTTGTTCTGCGTTCTGATTCTACAACTGGTCGACTTGTTCGAACAGCTTGTCAGTTATATTGAGCGCGATGTATCCTACGCTGCGATTGTGAGGCAGCAGTGGCTCTATATGCCCCAGACTGTTCTGTGGGGGTTTCCGGTATCGCTGCTCTTTTCCGTTAGTTTCGCGATGGGAAGCCTTTACTCGAACAACGAGCTTATCGCGGTGCTCGGCGCCGGCCGGCGGCTCGGGCGGTTCCTGATTCCGCTTCTCGTGTTTGGAACAATATCAGGCCCGGCGCTTCTGTGGTTCGAAGACGCGGTAGTTATCGAGTCGCAGCGTCTCAAACAATCCGAACAGCGCAACTTGCTCGGCGCGGGTGTGGCGGGTGGCACCAACACCACTGTGGCAAGTGACGGCGGTAGTCTCGTGTTCTTCACGGAGTACTACGCCCGGGCAAGCGACACTATGGATCGAGTAACGGTTGTTGAACGCGACGACACCGGCGATCTTTCGCGCCGGGTCACGGCGCGAAGCGCAACGTGGGATGGCGAAATCTGGGAGCTTGAACGGGCGGTCATTTTTGAGTGGGATGAATCCGGAACCGTCAATGCGCGCGAAACCGAGGTATACAGAAATCCTGACTACGATGTAGACCCGGAGGTATTCCGGCGTGGAAGTCAGAGCGTCGAGGACATGCGGCTCGCGCAGGCACGTGAGTTCGTCGATCAGCGCAGGGATGCCGGACTTCCGTATCAAGGAGCTCGAACAGAATACTTGAACCGGTATGCCTTTGCGATGACACCGCTCATTGTGACGGTTATCGCCGGGGCGGTTGGAAGCCGCCTGAAGCGCAGTATCCTGCTTCTTAGCATTCTGCTCGCCATGTCTATGGCGGTGGTCTTCTATGGTTTCCAGTTTGTTGCTACCATGATGGCCCGATTCGGCTATATCACACCGGAATCAGGAGCATTCGTCCCGGTTGGGGTGTTCGTCGTGGCCGCTTTCGTTCTACTCGGTCGTGCTAGAACATAAAACCCGCGAAGGAGTCCAATGGAGTTTTCAATTCAATCACGTGACTCAGATGGAGTTGCTCGAGCGGGCACGCTCACGCTCCCACACGGGGAGGTGCGCACTCCGGCGTTTATGCCGGTCGGGACCTCCGGGTCGGTAAAGGGGGCCTTTCACAAGGATGTGAGAGACTTAGGGTACTCCCTCATTCTCGGAAATACTTACCATCTTTATCTGCGACCCGGTGTCGATATAATCGAGGAGGCAGGAGGGCTTCATCGGTTCAGCGGATGGGATGGTAATCTCTTAACCGACTCGGGTGGGTTCCAGGTTTTCTCGTTATCGGACTTCCGGAAAATCACCGAGGAGGGAGTACGGTTTCGAAGCCATATCGATGGATCCTACCGGACGCTTACCCCTGAGTCGGTAGTCTCGCTACAGCGAAGGTTCGGCAGCGACATCCAGATGGTGCTCGACGTGTGTACCGGCTACGAGGCTTCGCGGGAGGAAGTAATCGATGCTCTCTCTCGTACTACCCGTTGGGCCGAGCGGGCAAGGCGAAGTTGGGCAGACCTGGACGCGGCATACGAGGGCGTCGCATTCGGAATCGTGCAAGGACACTTCGATAAGGCCTTGCGGCGACAAAGCGCCAACGAGATTTGCTCGCTGGACTTCCCCGGATACGCAATCGGAGGGTTGTCGGTGGGAGAGCCGTTTGAAACCTTCGCAGACATCATGGCGTTTACCGCAGGATTGCTGCCCGACAATCGGCCGCGCTACGTTATGGGAATAGGAACACCTGAGTATATACTCGAGGCGATCGGATGCGGGATCGATATGTTCGATTGCGTGTTCCCAACACGAATCGCACGGAACGGCACTATTTTCACTCGCGATGGACGGATCGCGCTCAAGAACGAACAATTCAAGCGGGATTTCAGGCCGCTGGACCCCGATTGGAGTCCCGAGATTATCAGCAGATATTCGCGCGCCTATGTCCGCCACATGCTGATGAACCGTGAAATGATCGGTCCCATGATTGCTACTCTGCACAACCTGTATTTTCTCAAGCGGCTCACCGACGTTGCACGGGACGCAATCGAGCAAGGGGTGTTTGCGCAGTTTAAGTATGAGTTCCTCCAACGATTCAAAAAGTCAGAGTCCGCATGAACGAGAATAACGCATCTGAACAATCTGCTACTGAACAGACCGAAGCGATACAGGATCGGTCCATGCGCTCGAGTGCTCGCAGCGCGGCAGTTGTTATGTCGGCTACGCTTGCCTCGCGGCTGCTCGGATTCGTGAAAATGGCGGTCATTGGCACGGTGTTCGGTGCCGGTGCCCGGGCGGATGTACTTCACCTTGTCTTTGTCATCCCGAACAATCTTCGCAAGCTTCTCGCCGAGGGTGCTCTTTCGTCGGCGTTCATTCCCGTGCTTTCCGAGCGCATTGTAAAAGACGAAAACCGGAGGGCCGCCTGGTCGCTTGTCAGAAGTATAATTACCTTTCAAGCGATCATTCTCGTTCCCCTCGTTACTGCTTCGATCGTGTGGAGCGGGCCGGTTACCCGTGTCATTCTGGATTTCAACGATGCCGGTCAGGCGGAATTGGCCGCTTCCCTGTTTCGATACATTATTCCGTACCTTCTTTTCATAAGCGTGTCGGCGGTACTCGTTGGAACGCTCAATAGTCACAATAGATTTCTGATTCCCGCGCTTGCGCCGCTGGCATTCAGTATATGCGTAATCCTCGCGCTGTCGCTTCTCAGCGGAAAGCTCGATGTCTATGCTATGGCCGCGGGCGTGCTCACCGGCGGCGTTCTGCAATTGCTCATACTCGTGCCTCAATTCCGGCGTCTCGGATACTCGTTCCGGCCGCTTTTTTCCTTTGGCTCGGCGGATGTGCGAAGAGTTTTAAGGCAGTGGGGCCCCGTCGTAGCGACAGCGAGCGTATATACGATTAATCAGCAGATCGCGGTGCGGTTCGCCTCCGGACTTGAGCCGGGAAGCGGTTCTGCGATGCAGAACGCGTTGGTGTTCTGGCAGTTGCCATTCGGCCTTTTCTCTTCGTCGGTGACAACCGTGCTGTTCCCTCGCATGAGTCGGGAAATAGCCAATCGCGACTCAGCTGGTATACGAAATACGCTTGAAACCGGTTTTCGCTATCTCATCGCGTTGCTCATCCCCTCGGCGGTTTTCCTTGCGTTCTACGGTCGACCTACTATCTCGGTCGCGCTGCAAAGCGGAGCGTTTACCCCGGAGGACAGTGAGCTTGCCGGCGCTGTTCTCGCTGCGTATTGCCTCGGACTCCTGAGCGTCGGAGCGTTCAATTTCTTCCAACGCTTTTTCTATGCCTCAGGCGACTACCGCGTTCCCCTGTACACCGCTGTTGGTGTACTTATCATAGACGTCGCGTTGAGTATCTGGCTCATAAACACCCCGCTTCGCGTTATCGGACTTGCCGTGGCTCATTCGGTGGCCTTTAGCGTAGGACTGGCCGTGCTCGTATTGCTTTCGATCCGGCGAGTAGGGGCGTTCGAGGGAACCACGCTATTGTCGGAAAGTGCGAAGAGCATTGTCGGCTCGATAATCCTCTTGCTATATCTGTTGGTTGTACGAGCTGTGGACGGCCAGTTCTGGATCGCCGGACGTTCTGTCGGGACCTTTTTCGCGGTTATCGGCATCGCATCCGCGGGTGGTATGCTCGTGGTGGCGGTACTCTGGCTGCTCAAAGCCGAAATCGTCACGGTATTTCTGCGGAACCGTATCGCGCGAAGGTAGCTTCCGCGCCGGTGCACCGCCGAACAACGGGTAACACCTTCTACGATTCGCCGGACCGCCGATTGATCAAGACTCACAGAAGGTTCCTCCCTGGCCGATACTGAAGGTGGGAAGGTGTGATTAACATGATTCGCTTACGGTTGCTACGCTCTGTCTGCTGTCCTGTGGTATTGGCTTTCATTGCTTTCGGGTTACCCGGTCAGGAGCCTGCTGCGCAGGGCGAAGACCGCGAAGAAGAGCGCGTGCTCGATCAACACGAAGACTGGGAAGAGACCCTGCGATTCGGTATCGACTCCGAAATAGTTGAGTTGCTCGATGAGCTCGCTGAGCAGCAAGTCGAGGAGCTCGCCGACGACGTGCTTGACCTGTTGCGCGAACGAAGCAACCCCAGACTGCTTCGAAACGGGCTGTCGTACTTTTCCGCCATCGATGATCCTCGTGCCGAGGAAGTGGCAACGGAGTTGTTGTCGGATCGGGAACTGTCTGATGTTGATGTTGCCATCGAGGCCCTGCGCTATCTCGCGGATGGAGTGGACTCGGCGGATCCCGAGACTCTTGTAACAGTGCGTGGATTACTGACCGTGCAGAGTGAGCAGATCGCCGCCCAGGCGGCAAGTACCCTCGGCTCGCTCGATGACACGGATGGTCTCGAGGAAATGCGCCGCGCGTTCGAGCAGCGCCGAGAAGAGAACGTGCGCCGAAATATCCTGCTTGGAGTCGGAAAAATGGGGGACAAGGCGCGCGAGGCGCAAGAGTGGATACTGCCATTACTCGGGAACCCGCAGGCAAGCGAGACGGTTCAACAATACGCGATCGATACGCTCGGACGCATTGGCGCGGAGGAGGCGCGCGAACCGTTAAAGGAACTGCTCGAAAGCGATAGCAGCATGATGCGGGCGTATGCGATTTCGTCACTCGTGATGCTGGATGCTTCGGGGATTACCGACGAGCTGACTCGTGCGATGCGTGATGATGACTGGCGAGTCAGACAAATCGCTGTCGAGGGAGTGGGAGAAGCCGAGTATGATGAGAGTCTTTTCGCGGCGCGCTACATGGCTCGCCGCGACCCGGATCATCGGGTGGCAACGAGCGCGGTGCGAACGATCGGCAGCTTCGAATCCGACGAGGCGTATGAAGTTCTGCGCGAGATCGTCAGCGAACGGAGCGCTCCGATACAGGCACGACTCGCTGCGGTGGACATTCTTATCGAGAACGATCTCGCAGATTCGGTCGACACGCTCGTTGAGATTCTTGAGAAGGATTCCCAAACAGGAGAGGAGCAGATAATCCAACAAATAGCGTCGGGGTTGTCCGGTGCCGAGCACCAGGGGTTGAGCGAAGCGTTTCGAATCCTTCTCGAGCACGAGGAGGTCACGATGCGACTGTTGGCCATCCAGGGCATCGGGCGAAACGGGTTCGACGAGTTCAAAGAGGAAATCGAGGATTTTACCGCCGATAGGCACCCGGCCTCGGTTCGCCGCTACGCCGAAGAGGCGCTCGAGAACCTCTAGCGCCGACGCCGGCGAGTACGAAAACGGAGATCAGGCTCAGCGGCCGGCAGCAGTAGAGCTCGCTCTGCTGCCGGCTATACTACCCGGGCAAGAAAGCTACTCGAAATCGGCGACTTCGATACTCTCTACGGTGAAATGATAATGGCGGTCGTTGATTGTGAACTCGAGTTCCTCGCCGGGTTTATGGTTGTAAAGCTCCTGTCCGAGTGGCGACTGGTAGCTTATCACGCGTCGGCTCGGGTCGGATTCCCACGGTCCGAAAATCGTATAGGTCACAGTCTCATCGCTCGTATTGTCGCGCAACTTTACCACCGTACCGAAGGATATCACCGAGGGATCGACCTCTCGTTTTCGAACCATCGTTGCCTTGCGAAGGTCCTCCTCGAGTCGGGCCGCTTCAGCGTTAAGCTGATCCTGCCGTTCCTTGGCAGCCTTGTACTCCGCGTTCTCCTTCAGGTCTCCGTATTCGCGCGCGGCAGCTATTTCGCGGGAGTTCTTGGGAACTTCAACATTGTGAATTCGTTCCAGTTCCTTCTGCTTCTGTTCGTAGCTCGTCTGAGTAACAATGAATCCACCGCGGTTCACGCTTTCGCGCCCCTGGTCGCCGTAAAACCGGAAATTCGGGAAGCGTGTGAGAATACGGTTTTTGAGGTCGAGTTTGATCGTCGGATCAAGGTCTTCAACATCGTTCAGGAGCGTGTAAATGCGTTGAATTGAATCCTCGTCGGCCGTATCAAGGAACGACTGCAGCCGTTTTTCCTTGAACAAAAAGCTCTGTACCTGCCTGTTTATTTTTCTGTTCTCACTGACTTCACGACGGTTCTCTATGTCACGAAACGTCAGCTCGAGAATGTGGATCAGGTTTATCAGAACCTTTTCATACGACATGCCAACTCGCTCATACCACTTGTCATCGTCAATGGTACGCGCAAGCCATACAAACGCCGCTCGCTGATCGCGGTATCTATCGACTACGTGACGATAAAGTTCGATCAGATGATTATCTTTGCCTGCTTTAGCGAGGTCTCCAATGATCTCTTTACTGAGGAAATACGGAAACAGCTGGACATACAGCTCGGGCCAGTGCGGAATATCGCGTCGGATGTGCGCGAGGCATCGCTTCTTCAGGTCGTTGTTTGCGATGGCGGCGAACGTCTTCTCCGGTTCCTGTAGCGCCGCGAAAAGCATTGGAAAATCAATCTGCAGACCCGGGTCGAGATAGGGGCGCTCCCGGATCACCCGATCGACGATTAAATACGAGGCGATGGTGTACTCGGTTACCTCCGATGTCTGGCGCAGGAAGCCGACGAAGTAGTCGAACATTTCCCGAAAGTAATCGGTGTCATCGATTGTATCGCCTTGACCGGCGTAGTGCAGAAACTCTTCGAGCGTCTTAGCACGATCGAAGAAACTCCGCTCCGCCTTGAAGCGATTATACAGCTTCTCCTCGAGGGTGATAGGCTGATCCCGCACCGCGTAGACATCCGTCTTGTCCGGCACCGTTCCAAACTGCTCATCGGTCTTGAGTATTTCGCGCGCTTTGGTACTCCAGCTTGCCCATTCGCTCTGGCTGAGTATGCTCGGCACAAGCTCGGCTTTAACCTGCTTCATATCCGCAGCGTTGCCGAGGCTGCGAATTATTACCTTTAAGGCCCACGCAGGATTGTTCTTAACCTCCTTTCGCAGATTTCCCTTTTTCCTCGTCGTCTTAAGGACCCAGATGTGGTCTTTCGGCAGTACCGAAAGCGCGCTTACAGCCATCTTAAGCGACATGGTATGACCGCGCTTCTTGACGAAATCGATCGTAATTTCGTCGTCATCATCGATATCCCGTATCAGGCCCACCCCCCAGGCCTTATGGTAGACAAAGTTCCCGGCATCGAACGAGATATGCTTTTCGAAGTCGGCAATCGCATCGTGAACGTTACGCCACCCCTGATTGAGATTGCTGACTTTAATATATTCCTCGAGATGGCTGTGCTCGGCGTAGAGCGAACGATAGCATTCCACGATTTCTTTTCGCGCCCAGGGATTTCTCGGATCGTAGGAGAGGATACGCTTGAGAATGGTTATTGCTGTGTCCCATCGTTCCTGCTCCTTGAAATACGGGTAAAGCGCTTCGAGAAGCTGAACAGCCCTGTCTTCGCTTATTTGCTTGGCGATCTTGCGTTCGGCATGAAAAAAGAATTCGGTCTCTTCAGGACACTCGCGTACAAGGGTATGCCAGATTTCTTTAACGTTACTGAAGGACTTTTTGTTGATGTAGCGGTGCAGGGCCTTCTTATAGAACCCGATTGCCTCATCATGAGCGCCCTCTGCCGCCCTGCGCTCGGCGAGCAGTTTGACGATATCGGCTTCATCGAAGTCTACACGAATAAGACGCTCCCAAGCTTCGTACATCTTGTCGATCTGGTTCTCGTTGTTATACGCGTCGGCAAGGGTGCGAAGGGCGAAGCGGTTTTCACCGAAGGAAAGAATCCGCTCGCACAGATAGCTCACGATTTTCCACTTATGATTGTCTTTAAAGATTTCGATCAGTTGCACCAGATTCCCGTCGTCGACGGTCTGACGGGATATGCGGATCAGGCCGGATAGGTACAGCGCTATCAGGCTATTTTTTGTATGTTGAAGATGTTCATCGCAGAGCTCGAGCATTTCTTCGTCGAGTTCGTTCTCCCGGATCTGCTCCAGCAATGCATCGAGCTCCTGAAAGTTTCCCACTGTATAGTTCTTCAGGGTGGCTCGTGTCCACTTTTCCTCGTTAAGTAGCTCCGTGACCCGCTTCTCCAGATCCTTCGCTATCTTCGAATTTTCTCGCTGTTCAGTCTTCGCTGTGCTCATATGCCTTCCCGCCTTCATGCAGAATCAATGTCAGTGTGTGAACGCTTCGTACGCCTTCAAACTCAATTGCCGGATTTTCAGCCGGATTTCGTCGATTTTGTTGCGTTCTTCACCGGTATTCACGTAGTGATCTATTAACCAGAAATAGCGATTGATCAGTCGCGCTTTTTTTGCGCTGTCGATTTCTCCATGGGAGTGTTCGTGTACCTCCCGCTCTAACGCGTATATGCTTTGTCTTAGCTTACCATACTCTATTGATCGCAGCTCCCGCTTGACGCTGAACACACCGTATACAACACCGTACACCGGCAGCCACTCGGCGAGTTCAGGCTGTTCGTATCCTTCCTCCCGAACCTTTGCGGTCAGCCGACGGATCATTTCCGATTCGAGCAGATCCAGGTCTATCCTGCTCGGAGACACAAAGAACGCTTCGCGAAAAAACGCCTTCGCGCGTTGTGTCTCGTTGACCAGCGCATAGCAATCGGCGAGTTCCGCCAGAATAGCCGCATCCTCTCTTCTATGACGACCGGCCTGCTCGAGATAATGCCGCGCCGTGTCATAGTGTCCGAGCGCTTTATGACACCGGCCGATTCGCAGCAATAGCTCCGCGTCCGTACCACCGGAGTCGTCGAGCAACGTTTCGTACTTGGCCAGGGCAAGTCCGAACACATGGGCTCGTACCGAAGCCATCCAGGGTTCCGCTGCTTCGCCGACACGCTCGACGAATCGGCGAAACGTGCTCCATTGTGAGAGCAGGTACTCACCTTTCTCGAAGTCGCTGCCGATCTGCTCTACGAGTGCGTCTCGCTCTTTCCAGAAGTTCGCATACTTCAGAACGGTGGCTACGTCCGGATGATCGAAATCCACCGCGAGCGCCTTTTCGAGCGCATCGATGGCGTCCCCCAGTCGATGACCGGCAATGTGATCCTGAGCCTGCTCGAGCAGCTCATTGAGTGATTCTCCCTGAAGGCTCGTTTCCTGTGCGGCCATAAACCTCTGTCAGTCATCCGAAGTTTCTCAATTATATCAATGCACAGGGCTTAGTCAACGTTAGCCTCCCCCGTGCCTTTGCGTCTACGGCTTCCCACCGGTTATTATGACATACATGAACGGGGACCGCGCAATCATCGCACCAAGTATTTTATCGGCGGATTTCTCGGAAATCGCGCAAGCGATTAGACAAGTCGAGCAATCAGGTGCCGATTGGATTCATCTCGACGTTATGGACGGGCATTTCGTGCCCAACTTGACGTTCGGCCCGAAGATGGTCGCCGATATCCGCGGGAAGACCAATCTTGCGCTGGATGTACACCTTATGGTCGAGCGACCCGGCGACCTCCTCGATGCCTACATAAACGCAGGGGCAGACAGTGTTACGTTCCATCTCGAGGCGGAAGTGCACGCGCACAGGCTTATCGAGCGGATTCGCGCGGCCGGTAAACGCGCCGGAGTCGCTATTGTGCCGTCCACACCGGTGGCAATGATCGAGCCGATACTCGGCGAAATCGAAATTGCCCTCGTCATGACGGTAAATCCCGGCTTCGGCGGTCAATCGCTGATTCCCGCGTGCCTCGAGAAGGCCAAACGACTTCACGAGCTTCGTGTCGACACCGGTTATCGCTATTATATCGAAGCGGACGGTGGAGTAAATGAGGAAACAGCTGCAAAGTGCCGCAACGCCGGGTTTGATGTCCTTGTGGCCGGAAGTGCGTTCTTCGGCGCTGCCGACAAAAACGTTGCTGTATCGAAATTACGGGCGGAAGTATAAGTGTGGTGGAGAGGGCTTCTTCATCGGGCCGAGGCACGGGTCGCCTCTTTTCAAGCGCCGAGGCGAAGCTGACGAAACTAAAAGAGGTATGGAGTATTTTCCTGTGAAATCTGTGCGTACCCGATTTATCAGTCGAGCCTTTATGGTCCTGTTTGTTGTCTCGTGTTTCGCTATGCCGCTTCCCGGCTCAGAAAGCGCCGATCTGTTCGACGAGGGCTTGAGATACTTCTCCGAGAGCAGGTGGGACGACGCTCGCAGCGCCTTCGAAGAGCTCGTGGACCGGGAGGGCTTCGCCGCCGATGCTCTGTTCTGGTCGGGGCGGAGTCATTTTGAACTCGGTGCGTATGACCGCGCGGTGGATCGCTTCTCGCGTCTTATCGAGGAATACCCGGATCATCCGGATGCCGAAGAGGCTCGGTACCAAATCGCTCGTGCGCGGTACCGTCAAGCCGATTACGAGGCAGCGATCGTTGCATTTGAACGGTTTGTCACGGAATTTCCGGATTCCGATTTCGCCGGAAACGCGCTGTACTGGGCCGGCGAGAGTCTCATGACGCTCGGCCGCTACGAACAGGCGAGAGTACTTTTCGAGCGGGTAGTCGAAGAACATCCACGCAGCTACCGCGTCGAAGCGGCGGAGTACCGCATGGAGCTCATCGAGTTAGGTGCGAGAGAACGCGAGCTTTTGGACCTTCTGCGATGGAGCAGCGAAGAACAGTTACGGCTGGCAGAGGAGTTGGCACGGTCGCGAAACGCCGAACCCCGAGCGTCCTCAGATACAGGGCAGGAGGAAGACGGTGAGGGCGCCGAACGGGATACGGAGCGACGACTGCAAGCGCGCGAACGGGATATGGAGCGACGACTGCAAGCGCGCGAGCGCGAGATAGAACAACGACTGGAATCGGTGCGTCTGCGCGAAGAGGCGCTCGAGCTTCTGGAGGATTTTTCACAGTGATACCGGTACCGGAAAGGCGGAACACGAAACCTCGGAGCGTTGCTGCGCCGATACTGGGCTTCGCGGTAGTACTGTTGTCTGTTTGCGGAAATCTCGGTGCCGACAATCGTGACGGGGCAGAGGCCTCAGTTCCTGCTGCAGACGGCTCCGCCTCGCCACTGCGAATCGATTACGAGCCCGCAGAGGGAATTCCGAGAGTTTTCACCACCGCTGGGGATAATCCGCTGTGGTCTCCCGATGAGCAGGAGACAAGCGCGCTGTTCGCGCGAATAGACAACCGTGTCACACGGCTCAGCGACGAACGCCCTGATAGCATTACGAACGCGGATGGTGCACTCGAAACGGTCTGGCGCGAGGGAGGTATTACGGTCTCGCTGCGTACCGAGATACTCGATATCGAGAACGCGACCTCGACGGTTCGCCTCCGGCTGTCGCTGTCGAACGAGGGCCGTATGTCGCGCGATGTCGGCGTCAGGTATCTGTTCGACACCTGGTTCGGCGAAGCCTCGGATGCGCATTTCCGCCTCCGAACCTCCGCAGATACCGACGCGGATCAAATCGAAGTGGAACGCGAGCTCACCTCGGACGCCTCGGTTATCGAGAGCACTGGAGATGAAGGTTCACTCCGGCTTTTGATCGATCGGGGTACAACGCCGGAGCAGGTGGTCGCCGCGAATCGGGACCGATTGTCGAATGCCGCCTGGAGTTACAATTCATCGAGAGGCAGAGGTTTCGATCTCCCTCCGTACTCGCGAAACGACAGCGCGCTCCATGTGACCTTCGCCTCGCAGGAGCTGGAGGCCGGCGATGAGCGCCGCATTGAATTATACTTCGAGGTGGCCGGCGGGGAGCGGGAGTCGAGTACCGCAGAGGAGTCGGACCGCAATCGTGAAGCGGCAGACCCGCCCGCCACGCCGGATGATGAGCGCGATGAGCGGTCCGAGCCGCCTTCGGATGCGGGGGAGACAGCCGAACAGCCGAACGAGCAAACGGAACTCCCGCAGACGAGGGAAGAAGCGAGGACCGAGCTGCGGCGAGAGTTGGAACGGCTTCGCGAGATTTCCGAAGGCGAACGACAACCCGAAGATGGAGAGCTCGAGGAGATTCGCAATACCATTGAACGCCTGCGTCGCCTTCGTGATAATCTGTAGCTCGACAAGACAATGAGAGGAAATGCCAGTCCCCTTCAGAAAGCCTACCGGCTGTATTACGCGAAGGAGTACGCCAAGGTCATCGCGCTGCTCGAGCCGCAAGTGTTCATGTACCGCGAGAACCCAAACTTTTACCGCCTTCTCGGACTGGCGTGCCTTCACACTCGGGATCTCGGTGGCGCAGAATCCTTTCTCATGCGCTGCATGCAGCTCGACCGTGACGCCGTGGCGCCGAGGCTCGAGCTGGCGGCCTGTTATTTCGCAAAACGTGACAACGAATCGGCAATCGAACTCTGGCTGGAGATTCTCGACGATGAACCCGAAAACCGGTACGCGGCGAGGGGATTGAAAGTTCTGCGCACCGGCCCGGAAAGCGATACAGCCGAGCGGTACCGGGAGTCCGGTCGACTTCGTGCGTTGTATCCCGACATTCGGCGCCCGATTCCCTGGATTCGCGCCGGCACGGTCGCGGTGCTTGGCACAGTGCTGGTGCTCGCGGCGGTAAACGCTCCTGATATTGTACCAGCGATTCAGGCCACCCTCGGGTGGGAGCGGTCGCAAGAGCACCGCGAGGGGGTGGAAAACATCGACCTCTCCGATGAATCCGAACTGACGCAGGATGCGCCGGCCGACGGTGGCGAGGGCGATGCACCACGGTATGAGCTGTCGGATTCGGAGATCGAGGCTACGTTCGACAGGATGCGGGAATACTTTCTCGACGAACGCGACAATATGGCGAACCGGGAGATCAACCGTATCCTCCACTCGAACGCCACCTCGGAGCTCAAGACCCGCGCGAAAACGCTTCAGGGCTACCTGAAGGCTCCGAGTTTCGCAGATTTTTCCGATGGATTTTCCTATGAGCAGGTTACCTCCGACCCCTGGCTGTACGATGGGGCGCACGTGCGCTGGCGTGGGCGACCGAGTAACGTGGACATTAACGAAGAGCGGATCGCCTTCGACTTTCTGGTAGGCTACGAAGACGGCCGCGAACTCGACGGAGTCGTGCCCACCGAGTTCGACTTCGCGGTTCGAATGGACTCCTCGTACGTTGTCGAGATTCTCGCGCGGGTAGAGCGCGAAGACGGCGAGGAAATCGCGCTTCAAGGGGTCAGCTCACGGGTTCTCGGTCCCGCGGAGGGTTCATGAGGGCGGTAGTTCAACGCGTCAGCGAGGCTGCAGTGCATGTCGGCGAGCGGTGCACCGGCCGCATCGGGGTCGGCCTTCTCGTGCTCGTAGGCGTTGGTAATTCGGACTCCAAGGCTGATGTTTCCTACCTTGCCGCCAAGCTGGTAGGTTTGCGGGTGTTCGAGGATGAGCAGGGGCGGATGAACAGGTCCGTTTCCGAGGCCGGCGGGTCAATCCTGTGTGTATCCCAGTTCACCCTTCACGGCGATGCCCGCAAAGGGCGCAGACCGAGCTACAACGGCGCTGCGTCACCGGATTTGGCGCAGCCGCTGTTCGACGCGCTTTGCACGGAGATCCGGGAACTCGGCGTACCGGTGGAAACCGGCGAGTTCGGCGCCATGATGACCGTTTCCATGACGGGCAACGGACCGGTAACGGTGCTGGTCGATTCAAAGAAACAGTTTTAGCGCGCTCAGATATTCCCACGCGTCGAACAGGTCAAAGAACGGCGACAGGGTCTTCTCCTCGTGCATGCGCATAATTATCTCCGCGGTAAGTCGGGCGCTCGAAACCACATGAAGAAACGGTAGCTGCGCGCGAAGCGCTTCGGTGCAGCTCACCGTGTCCGCTACAACAATCTTGTCGAGTAGCCCGGCTTCGTGAAGCCTCTGAAGACGATCGGCGGCCGGTTCGCTGAATACGGGATGAATCGCGGCGATATTTACCTGCCTTACACCGCGTTCCTTAAGCTCGCGCACGAGCGCATCGACCGACCCGCCGGTGTCGATCATGTCGTCTACAACCCAGACTTCCTTACCCTCGATCGGTGAGTCGGTGAGAATGTTGATTCTGTCGACGGTATTGGCCTGCTTATAGTCACGAGTCTTGTGAGCGATAACGAGCTCGGCGCCGAATGCCCGGGCGTAGCGTCGAGCCACATTCTCTCCCCCGGCGTCCACCGAACAGAACAGCCACTGATCTCGAACGTGATGCTCGAGAAAATCCCGGCTCTTTATGAAGTGATCGGCGATGTACGCTTCGAGAAGCCCGATCGCCGGAATATCGTCGATGGAGAAGTCGTTCGGATCTACGACGGTACGCGATTTGTCGCTATGCAGTTGATAGGTAACCATGTGGTCGAGTCCGAGGCCGGCGAGTGTCTTGTAGTGCATCCAGAATCCGACCGAGTTGCGCCGCGTGGTACGGTCGCTTCGTGCACAGCTGCAGAACGGCTCGACAAGCGTAATTCGTTCCGCCTGTGCGCGGCGCAGGGCGTCTATGGAGTGATAAAGTTCCATTTTTGCTTCCGATACAGGAAGCCCCGCGGCGTTTCTCGCGGCGGTCCCGAGCAGATAGACGTCCTTTCCGCGTAGCGAGGTGTGGACTTCGACTTCCATTTCTCCGTCGGCGAACTTGAGCGACCGAAGACTTCCGATAAAGTTTTCAGCGTCGACGGTCGCGTGAAACTCCGGAAACGTCTTGAGGTGATACGCCACGCGACTCATGTAGTCTTCCATACTCTGTGTGCAGGCGAGAACGAGCTTTCCTCTCATGGCAGGCGAATCATAGCCGGGCAGGCCCCGGTCGTCAAAGGTCTCGGCAGCGTATTCGCGCGACGCGGCGAACGCTCGGTCATTGATCGGCATCGAGGTCGTCGATTACCTCGCGTGCGGCTCGCACGACCTCAGCTCGCCGCGTTCCGCGACGCAGCCTGTCGACAAGCGTTATCATGCGGGAGTCGCCGGTGCCTCCGAGCGCGTCGACAAGCGCGAGAATTTCCTCGGTGGTATCGCCGTCGGTCAAGCCTCCTGAATCCCGCTGTACTTCGATTAGTGCGTGTCCGTGTCGCTGTAGAGCGCTGCGCCACGCGGCGGAGTCGAGCATCCGCATTCCAAGATCCATGCTCACCCGGCGAAGCTGCGCGGTTTCGTATGTGTCGAAGCGCAAAAGGATCGGCTCGAGCTCGAGCGCGGCATCCCGAAAGTCTTCCTGACTTGTGAGCCCGGCGGGTTCGGCCGCGTCGAGAATTGCTTCGAGCGCGATGCGAAGCAAGTGTTCTCTCTCGTGAACGGGCATAGGTCCCGATGTCGTATCGATGGTTTGGGCGATCGCCGCCATACGCGCCACCGATTCCATCGACGGCTGCTCCGCGGCTCTCCGTGTAACCTGATCGTAGGCCTCACTGAACTCGCCGGCTCGAATGTACGCCCTTGTGAGCTGCTGCGCATCCACTGCAGCGGTCGAGAGGACGACGAACAGCGCGCAGTACAGCCACGCGTGCGCTGTAATTGACGGTGCAGATTTGCCTCTGTAGTATGATCCTATCAACAATCGCGAGTTCACCTCGGTGCGTAGTATACCGTGCGGGGAGCCTCCCGAAAACTACGCGACGGATGCAAGGGGACATAATGGCTAAGAAAGACGCTCGAAGCGCCGACACGGAAACACAGGATACTCAGGCGGAAAAGCAGCGGGCACTCGAAGCGGCCAGGCTGCAGATAGAAAAACAGTTCGGCAAGGGCTCGCTTATGAAACTCGGTTCCGGCCCTCAGGGAGTCGGAATCGGTACGATTCCCTCGGGTGCGATTACCCTCGACGAAGCGCTCGGTCTCGGCGGTTACCCGCGTGGTCGCGTAATCGAGGTATACGGTCCGGAAAGCTCGGGCAAGACGACTCTCGCGCTTCACGCGATCGCCGAGGCGCAGAAAAGCGGAGGTATCGCTGCGTTCGTCGACGCCGAGCACGCGCTCGATCCGACCTACGCGAAGGCGCTCGGCGTAAATATAGACGAACTCTGGGTCTCGCAACCCGACACCGGCGAGCAGGCGCTCGAAATAACCGAAAGCCTCGTGCGCTCCGGCGGGGTCGATATAATCGTCGTCGACTCGGTAGCAGCGCTCACCCCGCGCGCGGAGATAGACGGCGACATGGGCGACTCGCACATGGGCCTTCAGGCGAGGCTTATGAGTCAGGCCTTGCGAAAGCTCACCGGTACGATTCATAAGTCCGGCACATCACTCATTTTCATTAACCAGATCCGCATGAAAATCGGCGTCATGTTCGGTAATCCCGAGACAACGACCGGCGGCAAGGCGCTGAAGTTCTACTCCTCGGTCCGACTCGAGGTCAGAAAGATCGAAACCATTTCGAAGGGCAGCGACGACGCGATCGGAAACAAGGTTCGGGTAAAGATCGTAAAAAACAAGGTTGCCCCACCGTTTCGCAAATGTGAGCTCGAAATCATGTTCGGAAAGGGTGTTTCGGCGAGCGGGAGTCTACTCGACGCCGCTCTGAAAAACGATATCATTTCCAAGAGTGGAAGCTGGTACAGCTACGGCGACGAGCGGATCGGACAGGGACGCGATAATGCCAAACAGTTTCTCGAAGAGAACAGCGACATCGCCGACCGAGTAGAGTCGGATCTTCGCGAGCGCATGTTCGGTCACCTTCGGCGGTCAAGTACTGAAGCGGCAAAAGAAGAAGGGGCATCGGTCGAGGCCGTCGCCGAGAAGCCATCGAAGGGGAGCACAGGAGGTGCTTCGCCGAAAGACTCAAAGAACAAATCCGGCAATCGAAGCACGTCTTCGTCTCCGGAGGAGATCCCAGCGGATAATGCCCGGACCGACCGCGGACCCGATGCCGACGAGCTGTTTTAGGTTCGCGGGTATTTCGTTACTTCGGCGTTGTTCATGGTATATATCGGGCTTGGGTCCAATAAAGGCGACCGCGCCGGCATTCTCGACGAAGCGCTGTCGGCGTTGTCGGCTCACATAAGCGCTCTTCGTGTCTCCGCGCTGTACCGCACCGAGCCGATCGGCGGCGTAGCTCAGAATGATTTTTTGAACGCCGTCGCGTGCGGTGACTACCGGGGGTCGGCATTCGACCTGCTGTCGCTGTGTCATCGAATCGAGCGTGCGGCGGGCCGCGACCGAAGCGAGGAAGTCAGATTCGGACCACGCACGCTCGATCTCGATATACTGTTGTTTCACGACTCGGTTATCGACTCCGACACACTTGTAATACCGCATCCGAGAATGCACGAACGCCGATTCGTGCTCGTTCCTCTCCTCGAATTATCGCCGCAGATCGTCGATCCGCGAAGCGGAAGGTCGTTTGCCGAGCAACTCCGGCAACTGCCGCAGCAAGGGATTTACTACTACGGCAATCCGAAGATATACTACTAGGCCCGCCGGGCAGGTGGCGTATATCGCAAACGCTGCAGCGACCGAGGCCCGCATCATTCCATCGATACTCCGGTTGTCAGGGGATTCATGAGCGACTCCATCTATGAACAGCAATTCACGGGTCAGAAATTCAAGCTCGACGACTTCGAAGGGCCGCTCGACCTTCTGTTGTTTCTCATAAAACGATCAGAGATTAATATTTACGATATTCCTATCGCTCAAATAACCGATCAGTATATTAAGTTTCTCGAATATTCCACGCGCGTGGATCTCGACAACATAACGGACTTCTATCTTATGGCGAGCACGCTGTTGTATATAAAATCCCGCATGCTACTGCCGGTCGATATAGACCTTGACGAAGAGCTCGGAGATCCCCGGCAGGAGCTCGTAGAGAAACTCATCGAGTATCAAAAGTACAAGAAGCTAACCGAGCTCATGCAGGATAAGCAGGAGGAAAGCGAGTGGGTCGTCGAGCGCGTTCAGAAACAACGAACGCTCGAATTCCTCGATGAAGACGGGCTGTGGGAGGAACTCGATGTCTGGGATCTTCTACGCGCGTTCTCACACATGATGACAAACCTGACTCCCGAGCGGATACTCGATCTTTACGAGGAGGTTTCGATCAACGAAAAGGCGACGCTGATCTCGGAGTTCATCGCCGAACGCGATCACTTTCAGTTTACCGAGTTAATCGTTCGTCCCGATTCGATCATGGACATTGTGTGCGCTTTTCTCGCGGTGCTGGATATGGTGAAGATGCGCCGAATCAGAATTCTCCAGAATCGCATGTTCGGAGATATTCGCGTTCAGGCAAGACCGCGAAGCGATTGGACCGTTAGCGAGGAAAGCGAGGACGTTCAAGCCGCAGGTAGCGAACTCGACGAGCAGGGAGGTACGTCATAGTGGAGCTCAAAGCGGAGATGGCGATTATCGAGGCTATTCTGTTTCTCGAAAGTGAGCCGGTCGACATTCCGACGCTCGCCCGCATAAGCGGTCTGTCGAAAGACGGAGTCGAACGCGCGCTCGGGGGCCTTGGCGAGCGGAATAAGGCCGAAGAGTTCGGAATCGAGCTTATTATGCTCGGTGACGGCTATGTATATGCGCCGAAAAAGGCACTCTGGGAGCAGTTGCGTAATCGGTACGGGAAACGCAACGACCAGAAGCTCAGCAAGGCGGCGCTCGAAACGCTCAGTATTGTAGCGTATTCACAACCTGTAACGAGAGCGGAAATCGAGAATATCAGAGGGGTATCGGCCGACAATATGATTCGGCTTCTCGTGCAACGCGAACTTATCGCCGAGGTCGGCAGAAAAGAGGCGCCGGGACGTCCGGTGCAATACGGAACAACGAAGGCATTCTTGAAACAGTTCAGGTTGTCGAGTATCGCCGACCTTCCGAAACTCGATGACAGTGAACGGGAGAGGTTCGAACTCGATGGCGGATGAACAACCTATCAGGCTTCAGGTGTACCTCGCTCGCGCGGGTATCGGCTCGAGGCGGGCGTGCGAACAGCTTATTGATCATCGGCGGGTGGCGGTAAACGGCGAAACCGTATCGCGACAGGGTGTGAAGGTTTTCACGAGCGACCGGGTAACCGTCGACGGGAAGCCGGTAAATCCCACCTCAAAGAGCGTTTATATTGCGCTGCACAAGCCCGTGGGGTTCGTATGCTCGAACTACGATCCGGAAGGGAGGCCACTCGCGGTTGAGCTCCTGCGGGCGCGGTTTCCGATGCGGATCTTTCCGGTGGGAAGGCTGGATATGAACAGCTCGGGCCTGATTCTGTTCACCAACGATGGCGACTTCGCACAGGCTGTCGCGCATCCTTCAAACGAAGTCGAAAAAGAGTACGAGGTGCAGACGAAAAAGCCGGTGACCGACGAGTTCATCGAACGCTGTCTCGCGGGAGTTCGTGTAAACGGCGTCGAATACCGGTTCGAGGGAATCCGACGAGCCGGCGGCAGGTCGCTCCGGGTGAGACTTATCGAGGGAAAGAATCGGGAGCTTCGGACTGTATTCGACGAGTCTGGATTCGGCACGAAGCGCGTTCACCGCATAAGAATTGGCAGGGTCGGACTCAAGGGCCTCGCACCGGGAAGGTTTCGTCAATTGACAAAAGGTGAGCGCAGTTCGCTCCTGGGAGGCGAGGTATGATTGTTGCAATCGATGGTCCGGCGGGGTCCGGCAAAAGCAGTGTCGCCGAATGCGTGGCCGAGAGCCTCGGGTTTCATTACCTGAACTCCGGCAGGCTGTACCGCGCGGTAACCTACTGGGTTCTTCGAAACGTTCGGGATCCCTCCGACAGCGCCTCTATCGTTGCCCGACTATCCGAGTGCGATATCCGCATCGAGGGCACGACCGTCTACCTCGGAGACAGGCGGGTCGACGAACAGTTGCACACCGACGAGGTCGATGCGTGGGTCGCGACTCACTCGGCGATTCGGGAAGTTCGAAGCATGGTTAACACCATGCTTCACCGATTTGCTCGCGAGCACAATAGCGTTGTAGAGGGCAGAGATATCACCACGGTCGTGTTTCCGAACGCAGAAGTAAAGGTATACCTCG
>JBKGYS010000018.1:0-25269 GCA_046545955.1 Spirochaetales bacterium
GTCCCCGGGTGGGCCAGGGTCGCGCAGTGTGGGGCAGGGTCGCGCCGTGTGGGGCAGGGTCGCCGGGTCGCGGCGTTGACCCCCCTTTTCAAGGCTTCGTATAATACGGTGAGGCGATTATGCTGAATCTTGTGTTACACCCCGATGAAACCTTGCGAGCGATTTCCGAACCTGTGAAGAATGTGGATGGAGAAATCGCCGGTCTCGCAAAAAATATGATTGAGACTATGCAGCGCGAGCAGGGCATAGGGCTCGCCGGCGTGCAGGTCGGGCGACTCGTTCGGCTGTTCGTTACGTCTCTCCCCGATGATAAGCCAAGGGTGTTCATTAATCCTGAGATAACCGACGCATCCGAGGAAATTTCGAAGTACGAGGAAGGGTGCTTGAGTTTTCCCGGCCTGTATGCAGATGTCGAGCGCAGCGCGGGATGCACGGTCGAAGCGGTTGATGAGGAAGGAAAGCCGTTTCGCATGGACCTCGACGGCATGCTCGCGCGCGTTGTCCTGCACGAACTCGACCATTTGAACGGAGTGCTTTTCGTCGACTACCTTCCCGAGCGCAAACGTGATCGGTTGCTCAGGCGGTATGAGCGGCTTCTTGCCAAAGCCAAAGCCTGACCGCGTGTAGCGGCCCATTGCCGTGTAGCAGCCCATTGCAAGGATCGTCATGAATATACTGTTCGCCGGAAGTCCAGAATTCGCCGTTCCCTCATTCGAACGCGTGGCACAAACGTTTCCCGTCGTAGGCGCTCTGACCGCGCCCGATGCCATGAAAGGCCGTAAGAAGGCGCTCTCTCCCACTCCCATTGCGTCGGCTGCCGAGGCGAGGGGAATCCGGGTGTTTAAACCGGATAGGCTCGGGCGGGCGGCTCGCGAGGAGATCAGCGCCGTGAACGCCGATTTGCTCGTGTGTGTCGCCTACGGACGGATTTTCGGTCCGAAGTTTCTCGGGTTGTTCGATCACGGGGGCATCAATCTCCATCCGAGCCTGCTGCCTCGTCATCGCGGACCGGCGCCCATTCCGGCCACGATTCTCGCAGGCGACAAGTATGCCGGAATAACTATACAGAAACTAGCGCTCGAAATGGACGCCGGCGACGTGCTTATTCAGGAGCAACGGTTGCTTCTGGGCACGGAAACTACCGGTGACCTCGTAAACTGGGCCGCCGAGCGTGGCGCGGAGCTTCTCGTCGAGGCGCTTTCCAGGATTAAAGACGGCAGCGCCGAATCGGTGCCGCAGAATCACAACGAGGCAACGTACTGCGGGCTTATCGATAGCGAAGACGCGCGCATAGACTGGAATGAGTCTGCCGAGGTAATCCAGCGGAAAGTCCGCGCCTATAATCCCTGGCCGAAAGCTTTCGCGTATCTCGAGGAGACTCGCATTGCTATCCTCGAAGCGGTCGTCCATAGCGGCGCCGACGTGAAAGAGGCGGCTCCGGCAGGGTCAATCGTCGGCGTAGACAGTAGCGATGGAATTTTGGTACAAACTGGGGTCGGTGTACTCGGAGTGCGTACCCTGAAGCCGCAGACCAGGCGGACAATGTCCTGGCGTGATTTTGTAAACGGGGCCGGAGTGCTTCAGGGCAGACAGTTTCGTTCCGTTCCACCCGGCACACGACAATCAGCGAAGGCGAGATAACAATTCATGGGCAAATTACTGAACCGTATCCGTGATTTCCTTCCTGGAGATCACGAATCGCCGGAAAACAAATATTTCAAAGCGATGGTCTTTTCGGTCATCGCTATTATAATTTTTACCGTCACCTCCGGTGTGGTGACTTTCCTGTTTTCCCTCGAAGGGGAGGCTCAGACAACGGTTCCCGATATCAACGGACAAGAGCTTCCCGAGGCGCTTCTTGCACTGCAGGAGCGTGACCTCGCGCCCCGCGTTCAGCTGCGAACCACCGATGATCCGTCGCTGCGTGGCTACGTTATCGACCAGGATCCGAGTGCCGGTTCGCTTGTTCGAAGCGGGCGTGCGATTGACGTAAGCGTGAGCCGCGGCGCAGTGATCGAAGAGCTTCGCGATTACGTCGGCATGGACCTCGAAGAGGTGCGGTTCGACCTGCGGGCGATTACCGGCGCCGGTGTTCCTTTCATTGAAATCGGTACCGTTCAACGCGTGTTCGACGAGGAAGAGCCGGGCACTGTGCTCGAGCAGTCTCCGGAAGCCGGTGATGAGATAACCGGCCCGATCGAGCTTGACCTTGTTGTCAGCAGGGGGCCGGAGGTCGAAGAGATCACACTCTCCGACTATGAGGGGCAGAACTACGAAGAGGTTATCTCGGATCTTTCGGAGCTCGAGCTTCCGTTTGTCTTCGAGGCGGTTCCGCCTGGGCCAGAAGACGAAGACGGGGCGGTGGTCGTGCAGGAACCGGAGGCGGGAAGCACGGTCGAACCCGGCTCCCTTGTTACGCTCACGATCGCGGAGCCGGAAGATCTCGACGACGAGGAAATATTCGGCATTCTGCAGCGAAATCTTCCGGAGTATCCGGTACCCATTGAGTTGGAGCTTGAAGCTGTGAACCCGGAAGGAGACACCGAAACTCTGGTCTCCATGAATCATCCCGGCGGCCAGGTGGCGATACCGTATGTCGTCCGCGACGGCAGTACGTTGGTGTTGTCACGGGCGGATGAAACAATTCTCAGGCAGCTTGTAGAGGCCGACGATCAGGAGTAGTTCGCGTGCTATACTGTCGTGCATATCCACCGAAGAAAGACCGGCTCGCTCGCTCGGCCGTGGGTGTCTCGATTTCAACGGTTTCTTGACAGCGCCGACCGCGCCGGCTACGGTAGAGAAGGAAAGAAAAAACATAAGGCGAGCGTCGTATAATGGTTATTACCCAGGCTTCCCAAGCCTGTGATGAGGGTTCGATTCCCTTCGCTCGCTCGCTCGCAGACGGGCCCGCCGTAAGGCGGGCCCTTTTGTTTTTATAGCGAACCCGATCGACGCGTCTGAGCCGCCTGCCGGGAACGAAGCCCGGCGCGAGCGGAGCCCTCCGGTAGCGAAGCCCGGCGCGAGCGAAGGCGGCCGGTAGCGAAGCCCGGCGCGAGCTGATTATTCGGGCCCGCTGTTTTGACAGCGAACCGGCGCACGGTATAGTAATACGTAATTCCCCAGTTTGGAGTGCCGTACTTTGAAACTCAATTCGACTTCGTCCGTGTCCCTGAACGACATTTTGTCCTACCGTTTTCTCTCCGATCCGGTCTTCGCGCCGAGGCCCGGCGCCGACGGTCCGGGCGATCGTGCGGCGGCAAACAGCGGTGCGGAAGGCGAACGGGAACAAGGCGCGAACAGCCTGCCTCCGCTTGCTTTCCGCGTACGTCGTGCCGACTACGATAAAAACCGGTATCGAAGCGATCTCTGGATTGCCGTCGAGACGCCGCCCCGCGAAGTTTCGGATACGGGCTTTAGAATATACCGCCTCACCTCGTGTGGAACGGTCGGCGTGTTTGCCTGGGAAGATGACCAACACCTGCTCTTTTCCTCGGACCGCGACCCGGATGACGCGAAAAAGCGGGAAGAAGGAGAGAAGTTTACCCGGTTCTACCGTATTAACGTTCACGGCGGCGAGGCGGCGGCTGTTTTTCGTACCGACATGGTCGTAAGCGATGTTCGAGTGCTTCCCGACGGCAGGCTGCTCTGCAAAGCAGCGTATCAGCGGGTAAGTCAGGAAGAGCGCGATAGGCGCAAAGATGCAGGGGTTACGGTGGTTTCGGAGATACCGATGTGGTCGAACGGGTCGGGGTTCACCGGCGACATGCGACCCGCGCTGTTTCTCGGGAGTGTTGACGGCAGCTTTGAACGAATTACCGGCGAAAGCTTCGCAGTTGACGCGTTCGAGGTGAGCGACGACGGTGAAACGGTACTTTTCACCGGTCGCGACTACGAGGGTAAGCGTCCGGTTCATAACCAGCTTTTCGCTTATGCCCGCTCCTCGGGTACAACGACGCTGCTCGGTGACAGCGTGCCGGGAACCTACGGGCAACCGGTGTTTACGGGATTACGGGAGGCGGTCGTTGCGGTCAACGCAATGCGGGAATACGGACTCAACGAAAACCCGGATTTTTACCGGGTCGATCTCGACGAACATTCAATGAGCGCGCTTACATCCGACCTCGACAGGTCGCTCGGGAGCTCGGTGGGAAGCGACTGCCGCCACGGCGGCGGAGCTTCGTTGCGTTACTTCGACGGCGGGCTCTTTTTTATTGCAACCGAGGACGAGTGGGCGGGGCTTTACAGGCTCGATCTCGAAACCGGCGAGATGGCAAAAATGTTTATTCCCGCGGGGAGTGTGGATTCGATAGACATCTGCGATGGGACGGTCGTCGCGGTCGGTCTGACGCGCGATTCGCTTCAGGAACTGTACACCGTTTCGCGAAGCGAAACGGCATCGACCTATACCTCTTCGAACTTTAAACGAGTAAGCTCCTTCAACGCCGAGAACCTCGAGGGGAAGGCGCTTGCAAGGCCGGAGCCGGTTTCGGTTACGCGCGAAGATGGAACCGAGATTCGCGGATTCGTGCTCGCTCCGCCGCAGCCGCAATCCGATAAGAAACTTCCGGGAGTGCTTACCATTCACGGTGGACCGAAAACGGTGTACGGAGAGGTCTTTCACCATGAAATGCAGCTTCTCGCTGCCGAGGGCTACTACGTGTTCTTCTGCAATCCGCGAGGCTCGGACGGCCGTGGGAACGCCTTCGCCGATATTCGCGGGCGCTATGGAACGGTCGACTACGAGGATATTATGGCCTTTACCGACCGCGTACTCGACTTGTACGGCGACCGCATCGACGCCTCCCGACTCGCGGTCACCGGAGGCTCCTACGGCGGGTTTATGACCAACTGGATTATCGGAAGCAACGACCGCTTCGCCTGCGCGATAAGCCAGCGCAGTATTTCGAGCTGGCTTTCGATGTGGGGCACAAGCGATATCGGTTTCTATTTTGCGGAGGATCAGGTCGATGGGGATCCCTGGGCGCGCCACGATGCACTGTGGCGGCAGTCGCCGCTTCGCCTCGCCCCGAACGTGAAAACCCCGCTACTATTGATTCACTCGCGCGAGGATTATCGCTGCTGGGAAGTAGAGGCGTTTCAGTACCTGACGGCGATTCGCTACCATGGGGGTACCGCGCAGCTCGCGCTTTTCGATGGGGAGAGTCATGAGCTTTCGCGCTCCGGGAATCCGAAGCCTCGCATCCGCCGACTCGAGGAGATAATGCGGTGGTTGAGCACGTATCTGGCGTAACCAATGCAGGGTCTTGAAGCTCAATTGACCCGGATTCTGCGCGAAAGTGACCCGCGCGTTTCCAACCGTCTTCTTTCGCTTCCCGACCGTACCGTCGCGCTCGCCGCGTGGAGCGCCGGCAGCGGGATTGCAGAGGAACTCATTCGCGCCGTTCCCGGCGCGAAACAGGCTCGCGTCCGGGAAGAGCTTGCACTGCTCGAGCGGCGACGTTTTCGCTCCCGGGATGCGCGGGTTGCACTCGCGACCGTGGTGTCGGCATTGTCTGATGGCCGGCGGCGTGGATCGGCTGGCTATCTGCGACCGACGCGAGGCAGGAGATAGCCGGCGCGGTGTACTACACGTACGAGATATATTCGGTCGTCATTCTGTCGAGGTCGGCGTAAGCGCCCCGGTAGGCAGGGGGCAGAAGAACAGCGAGCTGGTACATCATCTCGTCGACCATCTGTGCCCGCTCGCTTCGGCCGATCGTTCCTCCGCCTGGTTTGCGCAGATAGAATGGCCGTCCAACCCGAACCGTCGCGGGTGGACGGCGGAATCGTTTGAGGTAGCCTCCCATATTGTGGAGCCCCCATTGCGCGATCGGAACGACCGGCACGTCGGCGCGGGTGGCGACAAGGGTTGCGCCCGGGCGGCCGCGCTGAAGTTCGCCGGTTTTACTTCGCGTTCCTTCTGCCGCGATGCCGACGAAGTAGCCCTGATCGAGCGCGCGAAAGGTGCGTCGCATTGCCTCCGCGTCGACCGAGCCGCGGTGCAGGGGGATGATATCCCACGTGTTCATGAAAAAACGGGTGACCGGATTCTGCCAGAGCTCGATTTTTCCAAGTGCCGTTGCCTTTCGCGGGCGGAGAAACACGTAAAAGAGCGGGCCTTCGAGATTCGTGACATGGTTGGAAAGAAGAATTCCGGGACCCTGTTTGGGGACATGCTGCAATTGATGCGCGTCGAGGCGAAATAAGAGGCGAAATAGCGTCTTAATGGTAGCGTTAACTATGCGTTCCCGAACTTTCACACCGACACCCTACCACATATTCTGCACTTAAGCAGCGCTCGAGTTACGACTTCGAGCCGGGCACTTCCGCCTCAAGGCGCTTATCCGTGCCTGAGCCGATCTTCTGTTGACTCACGCGGCGTGGGCCAATAACTTTCGCGATGTGTATGTAGATACAAAGAGTATTCGTTTTGCAGCGCGAAGCCTTCCCGACGCCGGGGCGGGGCTCAGGTCCTGGAGGCATTCGTCGGGAATGCGTTGCTTCCGCCGACCGCGCGCACAGACGCTCCGAAGGCTTTCGGTAATCCTGGTTCTTATCTTCTCGGCGGCGGCCGTTGGCGCAGCACCGCAAGCGGAACTCTGGCCGCGCTGGGAAAAACACAATCCGGCCGGCAGCGAAACGGTGGATCACTCCGAGTGGGCCGAGTTTCTCGAACGATACCTGGAAACCGATACTGATTCCGGGGTTACCCTGGTTCGCTATGGGGATGTTACCGAAGCACACCGGGCGGACCTGCGGGGGTATATCGCCATGCTCGAAGACGTGCCGGTGTCCGACCTCAATCGTGACGAGCAAATGGCCTACTGGCTCAATCTTTACAACGCGCTCACCGTCGAGCTTATTCTCGAGCACTATCCGGTCGACAGCATCCGTGACATCAACATATCGGGGTCGGCTTTTAACCGCCACCCCTGGGACGCGGAGTTGGTCGAAGTGGAAGGCGAAGATGTAACCTTGAACGATATCGAGCACAGAATTATTCGCCCGATATGGAAGGACCCGAGGATTCACTACGCGGTTAACTGTGCGAGTATCGGCTGTCCGAATCTGCAGCCGACACCGTTTTCCGCCGAAAACTACGACAGCGCTTTCGACAAGGCGGCGCGGGAATATCTTACCCACCCTCGGGGGGTGCGCTTCGAGGAGAACACGCTGTATCTCTCGTCGATATTCGATTGGTATTCAGAAGACTGGGATAATAGCATCCAGGTTATCGTCGACCATATTCTGGAATACGTCGAAGGTCCCACAAAGCAGCGACTCGAGGAGTTCGCCGAAGATGGGTACGACGGACGCGTCAGATACGAGTACGACTGGACTCTGAACGAACCATAGACAACGCGACGGAGGAACCGATGTGACAAGCGCGACCGCGATTAAGCGTTACGTCGAAAATGCGCTTCGCGAGGACAACGGTAGCGCGCGAAACTGCCTCGGGCGCATCCGATCATCTTATCCTGGCGATAACGCCGCGCGGCAACACCTTAAAGAGTAGCCCAAGGAAACTCCACGGTATTCTCGGTATTGTCGAGGATTTCACACGCCGCTCGATTAATGCGCGGATCTTCGTAGCCGCCTTCTCCGTACTGATGACGAACGGGCGCCGGGGAAGTGCCTCATTAATGGGTGTAGCGATAAACCCCGGATGCAGAACCGTCACATCGACGTTATGGCGATAGAGCTCAGCGCGCGCTCCTTCGAGATAGGTGCTCAGTCCGGCCTTGGACGCCGAGTACGCGGCGCTGCCTGGAAGCCCGCGAAACCCCGCAACCGACGAAACGCCCACGATGTGTCCGAAACCCTGCCTGCGGAACACGGCGGTCGCCGCGTCGACGGTAGCCATCGCCCCGAGGAGATTTATCTCGATGATTTCCCGCGCGTTCTCGAACTCACCGGTTCCCACCTGTCCGGGACGTCCGATACCAGCGTTCGCGATCACAATATCGAGCCCTCCGAGTTCCTCGGCGAGCTCCTCTACTACACGAAATACTTGTTCGTGGTCGCGCACATCGAGCGATCGCAGCGTGACCAGGCCCGGCCGCCTGCTCGCCCATGCATCCTGCGTGTTCCTTTCGCGTTCATAGTCCTCCCGCTCGATCTCGTCGCGCACTTCTTCGAGTAGATTGTAGCGGCGTGCGGTCAGGGCAACGCGATAGCCTGCTCGCGCCATCTCGATGGCGAGCGCTCTTCCGATGCCAGATGACGCACCGGTAATAAGTACGGATCGGCCCGCATTAGGTGGTGATTCAGCCATTGCGACTCCTGGACTCTGGTGAGCATAACAGATTTTTTGCTCTCCGTTATGCGAAACAGCGGCGGCATCGACTGGAACTTCCGACGCCGTGCCTGTAGTATCCGGCTCATGGACGGCATGTTGTTTTCGGCGACCGACTGGATCGGAATAGTGCTCGGATTCCTGCTTATCGGCGGAGTCCTCGCTATTGCTTCGCTTCTTCATCGAGCGGGGCTTGATACGTTCGTGACCCGTAAAGTGGTTCATATCGGTGTTGGCCATTGGTGGTTGGTGGCCTGGTATTTTCACGATGCGGTCGCGCCTGCGCTGGTCGGTCCGATTGTATTTACAATCGCGAATTACGTGTTTTATCGCCGGAATCGGATCGAGGCGCTCGGGCACGCGGGTGCTAAAGGGAATTTTGGGATCGTGCTTTATCCTGTAAGTCTGATCGCTCTTGTTCTATTGTCGTGGATGGGACCCTTGTCTATTCACGCCGCGGCAGCCGGCGTTCTTATTATGGCGTGGGGTGACGGGCTTGCAGCCATTGTTGGCCGCGCGCTCTCGGGCAGAACGACAGCGCGCCTCGCCGCAGAGCCTTCCGGGCGTTCGGCCTCGCCCGAAGGCTCTCATCGCTCTGTCGTTCGTCCTGGTTCCGGAGGCAAGACTCTTGCCGGTTCGTTGGCGATGTTCATTTCGAGCGTTCTGGTTGTGCTCGTCGTCGCCGGGGTCGCCGTTTCAATTCCGCCCCTGCGCCTGGCTGCTGCGGCGGCAGTCGTGGCCGGCGCAGCCACCGTGGCTGAACGTTTTACTCCATGGAGTATTGATAATCTCTCTGTTCCGCTGGTGGCCGCACTCTCCTACGCGCGAATTCTCGGGTAAGTGGTCCGGTATATTGCTTTGACAACCAATCAAAAGCGCTGCTACACTCGCTCGGATATAATTCGCACATCCACACGATAATTCGACGGTGGTACCCATTGGATGCCGCTCCGGATGTTAAAAGAATACCAGTCGTGGAAAAGTGTAAGGAGGATTTTTACCAATGAAAAGAATTATGGCTCTCGGCCTTATCGTGTTCCTGTTTGCCGGCGTCTCGCTGTTTGCTGCAGGCGAGGGAGAAAACTACGAGATCGCGATGGTCACCGACGCGGGTGATATCGACGATGAATCGTTTAACCAGGGAACCTGGGAGGGTATTGTCGACTACGCCGAGGAAAACGACGTTACCCACCGCTATTACCGGCCGGCGGAGGTATCCGACTCAGCGTACATCGACTCTATCGACCTCGCGGTACAGGGTGGCGCGAGAATCGTGGTCACGCCCGGGTACCTGTTTGAAACAGCGATTTATGAGTCGCAGCAGTCGCACCCGGACGTCAACTTCGTGCTCATCGACGGCATTCCCCTCGATGAGGATGGGAACGAAGATGTCGCCGACAACACCGTGTCGATCTTCTACGCTGAAGAGGAATCGGGATTCCTTGCCGGATACGCAGCCGTGCACGATGGCTTCAACGAACTCGGATTCATGGGTGGTATAGCCGTACCGGCGGTTGTCCGCTTCGGTGTCGGGTTCATCGCCGGCGCTTATTACGCGGCTGACGAGCTCGGTGAAGAGATTACGTTCCCCGATGATCGCTACGATTACCTCGGGAATTTCGACCCGAGTGATTCGCACAACGCGCAGGCCGAAAGTTGGTATTCGGACGGCACCGAAGTTATTTTTGCCGCCGCCGGTGGCGCCGGTTCGAGTGTCATGGCCGCCGCGGAGGATCAGGACGCATGGATGATCGGTGTCGACGTCGATCAGTCCGAGCAGAGTGATCGTGTTTTGACCAGTGCCATGAAAGATCTCGGTGAGACGGCGAAGGACATTCTCGCGGATTTCTACGCTGATGAATTCCCTGGTGGCGAATCGATTACTCTTACCGCGGCCGAAGACGGTGTCGCGCTTCCGATGGAGTCATCGCGTTTTCGGGAGTTCGGCGAATCCGATTACGACGAAATTTTCACACAGATCGCAGATGGGGAGGTAGATGTTCCCGCTGACTATAGCGAGCTCTCCGAGTTCTTCGAAGAGAACGATCTTCCCGACTTTGAGATCGAAGAATCCACTATCCAGCCGTAGTGCGCCACGCTATCACTCGACTACACATCACCCCATGGACCAATTCGCGTCCATGGGGTAATCCTTATCATCAATCTAAAAGCTCGACCTGAGGTTCATCGATGGAACATGTAATCGAGATGGAACAAATCACCAAGGAGTTTCCGGGAATCAAGGCGAACGACCGGGTCGATCTCAAGGTGCTCAAGGGTGAGATTCATGCACTGCTCGGTGAGAACGGTGCGGGCAAGTCCACGCTGATGAGTGTGCTTTTCGGACTCTACGCGGCCGATTCGGGGACGATTCGTGTGAGGGGGCAGGAGGTGGATATCCGCAATCCCAACGACGCGAATCGTCTCGGAATCGGTATGGTTCATCAGCATTTCAAACTCGTTCACAATTTCACGGTGGCCGAGAATATCGTGCTCGGCTACGAGGACGTAGAACGTGGTGTGCTGCGATTCGGAGAGGCCGTTAAGAAGATTCTGAGACTTAGCGAACAGTACGGTCTGAAAGTGGATCCGCACGCGAAGATAGAAGATATCTCGGTCGGTCAACAGCAAAGGGTGGAGATCCTTAAAATGCTTTACCGGGAGGCCGACATTCTCATTTTCGACGAGCCGACCGCTGCCCTGACACCTCAGGAAATACACGAGCTCATGAACATAATGAAGCGGCTTACCGACGAGGGTAAGTCCGTCATTCTCATTACGCATAAGCTCGAAGAGATTAAGCAGGTCGCCGACCGGTGTACCATACTGCGCAAGGGCGCCTATATCGATACGGTTTCGGTGGCTGAAACATCCAGCGAAGAACTTGCCGAAAAGATGGTCGGACGTAAGGTTGTGTTCGAGATCGAGAAGCAGCCCGCTGACCCTCGAGAACCTGTGCTCGAAGTCGAGAGCCTTTGCGTACGAAATCCCGTCAGTCAGGCGGAGATAGTCAAGAATGTCAGTTTCGTCGCGCGTCGTGGCGAAATTCTCTGCGTGGCGGGCATAGAGGGCAACGGGCAGACCGAACTCGTGTACGGACTTGTCGGTCTTCTGGGGATCGCTTCCGGGAGGGTGTTATTGAATGGTCGGGATGTATCCGACCTTTCGATCCGTGAGAAGAGTCTTGCCGGAGTCTCTCATATCCCCGAAGACCGTCAGCGCCATGGTCTGATTCTCGACTTCCCGCTGGAGTATAATCTTATTCTCAACTCGTATTTTCAATATCCCTATCAGCGTGGCGGCTTCCTGAGGTTCCCTGCTATACGCGAACACGCTGAGAAGCTCGTCGAGCAATACGACATACGAAGCAGTAGCGGAGTCTCCTCGCTTGCGCGAAGCATGAGCGGAGGGAATCAGCAAAAAGCGATCCTCGGACGCGAAATAGACCGGGGAAACGACCTGCTCATAGCGGTTCAGCCGACCCGGGGTCTCGACGTCGGCGCGATCGAGTTCATACATAAACAGCTTATCGCCGAACGCGACTCTGGAAAGGCGATACTGCTTATATCGCTCGAGCTCGATGAGGTTATGAATCTCAGCGACCGGATTATGGTTATGTACGAGGGTGAGAACGTCGGTGAGTTCGATCCGCGCGACGTCTCCGAGAACGAGCTCGGGCTTTACATGTCCGGGTCTAAAAAGCGAGGTGTTGTGGCATGAGTAACTCGGTGCGCCGCAGCGGATGGCAGCGCTTCCTGACATTCGCAGCCAATCGTCCGGGTACCATAAGTGCCCTCTCGAGCATTCTCGCGATCGTGTTCGGGCTGATATTCGGATTCGTAATTATGCTGATAGTGAATCCCGGCGATGCGATTCCGGGGTTTTCGACAATACTGTTCGGTTGGGCCCGGCAGGGAGCGCGCAGCATGGGAAACACGCTGTATTACGCGACTCCGATCATTCTCACCGGTCTCAGCGTTGCGTTCGCCTTCAAGACGGGGCTTTTCAATATCGGCGCAACCGGGCAGCTCACCATGGGGGCGTTTACCGCGATCTATATCGGAGTTAACTGGGGCTTTCTCGGTCCGTTCCATTGGGTTGTCGCTCTCATCGGAGCGGTCGCTTCCGGCGCGGTCTGGGGTGGCATAGCCGGATTGCTCAAGGCGCACCGGAACGTGCACGAGGTTGTCAGCTCGATCATGCTGAACTATGTGGCAATGTACATGAACACCATGCTCATAAAGCAGCTCATCTACAATCAACAATACGCACGGGCCCAGTCGCCGCAGTCATCTGCTCTCATACCGAAAGCCGGCTTGAACGATATTTTCGTCGGCTCGTCGGCGAACGCCGGAATCCTCATCGCCGGGGTTCTCGCTGTCGTACTGTACGTAGTGCTCGATCGAACCGTTCGCGGGTACGAACTCAAGAGTGTCGGCTTCAATCGCGACGCGGCGCGCTACGCGGGCATGAATGAAAAGCGCAATATTGTCGTTTCGATGACAACCGCGGGAGCAATCGCCGGGCTCGCCGGCGGGATCATGTTTCTTGTCGCCGGACGTCATATCGAGCCGGTTAACCAGCTGCTTCAGGAAGGGTTTGACGGCATTGCGATTGCATTGCTCGGACTCGCGCATCCGATTGGCGTGTTTTTCGCCGGCATCTTCTACGGTGCGCTCGAGCAGGGTGGGTACTACCTGCAGCTGTACGATTTCATGCCCGAGATCATCGATATTATCATTTCGGTGATTATCTATTTCAGCGCGCTCAGCCTTTTTCTGCAGAAATTCGTCGCAGGGTATATACGTCGCCGCACCGGAACGGATGTTGAGATTAAGGAGGGAAGTGAAATCAAATGAGTGTCCTGGTGAGTGTCATTTATTTTCTCTTTCCGCTGATTATCGCTTCCATGGTTCCGCTCGCGCTCGTGGCGCTCGGCGGTTTGTACAGTGAGCGAAGTGGAGTTATCAATATCGCCCTCGAGGGTATTATGGTCATGGGAGGGTTCCTCGGTGTCATGACCATGCGCTTTCTCGAGCACGCAACAACTATGCCTATTCAGCTCATCGCGGCGACCGGGTTGCTCACGGGCGCACTTGCCGGATGTCTGTTTTCGGTTGCGCACGCGTATGCTTCCATTAACATGAAGGCGAATCAGATAATCAGCGCAACAGCGCTGAACCTGTTTGCGCCTGCGCTTGCCGTGTTCGTCGCGCGTACCATTTACCTCTCGCGTCGCATTGTTCTTCGGGAAAACTATCTTATTCGCGAAGTCCCGGTGCTAAGCGAGATACCGGTAATCGGTCCCCTGCTATTTACCCGTGCGTACCTTTCAACATACATCGGTGTGCTTCTTTTCATTGTGCTTACCTTTGTCCTGTACAAGACAAGGTTAGGGCTTCGATTACGCTCCTGCGGGGAAAATCCTCACGCGGCGGATTCGGTCGGCGTGAATATCGTGCGAATCCGTTACGTTGGTGTTCTCGTCTCCGGAGCGCTTTCCGGCATGGGTGGTGTCATCTTTGTGTTGAGCTTTGCGACGCGTTTCGATGGTACGGTGATCGGTTTCGGATTTCTGGCCCTTGCGGTTATGATCTCCGGGCAGTGGCACCCGCGTAAACTGCTGTACGCCGCTTTCTTTTTTGCGGCTATGCGCGTTATCGCGAGCACGTACTCCGGGCTTCCGCTCATAAGCGAAATTCCGTTACCCGGCGAGATCTACCGAATGCTTCCGTACGTTGCAACCCTCGCCGTCCTTGCGTTCACTTCGAAGAACTCACGGGCTCCGAGGGCTGCCGGCGAGCCGTACGATGCCGGGAAGCGGTAAAAAATCATTGCATGAGGAAATGGCGCATTGGAACTTAACCGTTATATAGATCATACACTTCTCAAGCCGACGGCTACACGACAACAGATCCTTCAGCTTGCCGAGCAGGCGAAGGAGTATGAGTTCCGTGCCGTGTGTGTACACGGCTGCTGGACGTCGCTGTGTTCGGCCGAGCTTGCCGGAACAGAGGTATCCGTTGCGACTGTCGTCGGATTCCCGCTTGGCGCGATGGCCATGCGAGCCAAAGCCTTTGAGGCAGAGCAAGCGATCGAGGACGGAGCGGTGGAGCTCGATATGGTATTGAATATCGGGGCGCTCAAAGATCGGGACTACGAGTTGGTACGCAGTGATATTGCAGCCGTTACAAGCGTGGCGGGCGATACTGCGCGTACGAAAGTGATCATCGAAACTTCCGAACTCACCGACGACGAGAAACGGATAGCGTGTGAAATCGCTGAATCCGCCGGCGCTGCCTTTGTGAAGACGTCCACCGGGTTTGCCTCAGGAGGGGCCACGGTCGACGATGTCGCGCTTATGAGACGAAGCGTCGGCGCTCACGTGAAGGTCAAGGCATCCGGGGGGATTCGTTCGAGGGCGGATGCCGAGGCCATGATCGAGGCCGGCGCCGAGCGTCTCGGTACCAGCGCGGGTATCGCGATTGTTGAGGGCAAAACGGGAACCGCAGCCTACTGAACCGCCGGTGCCCACCGGTGCAGGCGGTGGAGGCGGTTTGCCCGGGGTGCGGGTTGACCGTTGATGTCGGGGCGTAAGCCTCAGCGACTCCACAAGACAGAGCTCGATGCCGAACGATTAAAGCAGATTTCTCTGTCCCGAGGACAAGTTCGTGTCGGTGATAATCGTATCGAACTTTTCGAAATCGGCGAAGAAATCACGGTATACGACACCGAGCTTCGACGAATCTCAAAGTAGGACTCTCTGAAGCGAGCTCTCCATTACGGCGCGTTTCGTCTGCTGTTCGAATGCATTCGTGTACGGGGCTCTCGAAACACGTATGATATGCAAATTCCATCGTATACACATGCATTTTTTCGCGTGATTGTCTTGCTCACTCCGCGTACGCTCTAGTACACTCCGTCTCGCAACTACTGGGATAGCGATAACGCGTGTACCCGTCGTTCAGTTCCTGCGTTATCGCACCACAATAATCTCGTTGGGAGGTATAGCTTTATGGCAGATGGATCTCGCAGAGAGAGCTGGGCCAGTCGAATTGGATTTATCCTTGCCGCGGCCGGCTCGGCGGTTGGTTTGGGGAATATTTGGCGTTTCCCGTACGTAGCGGGCACGAACGGCGGTGCCGTCTTCGTACTTATATATCTGGTTATCATTTTCGTTATCGGGTATCCGCTCATGGTTACCGAGTCGGTTCTTGGAAGATCGAGCAAGCGCAATCCTGTGGGCGCTTTCCAGGCACTCGCGCCGCAGAGTATGTGGTGGGTCGCCGGCGCGATCGGCGTGATTACCGGTTTTGTGATCCTCTCGTATTATTCGGTCGTCGGCGGATGGTCGCTCGCGTATACCGTCATGGCAGCGACCGGAGAGTTTCTCGGCGACGTTTCGCACGAGGAGCTATTCGGTGAACACGTCGGACAGACGTGGGCACCTCTTATCTGGCATCTCGTGTTTATGGCACTGACGGTGGCCATTATTTCCGCAGGCGTCGTGAAAGGGATTCAGCGATGGGTGCAGTACCTATGGCCCTTAATGGGAGTCCTCATTGTCATTCTGATCATCCGAGCAGTCACACTCGACGGAGCCGGTGAAGGCGTGGCGTTCCTGTTTCAGCCCGACTTCAGCGAGATTTCCGGACGCACCTTCCTCGACGCAATTGCTCAGGCCTTTTTCTCTCTGAGTCTGGGTATGGGTGTTTTTATCACCTACGGCAGCTACTTAAGCGATCGGGATAATATCCCCGGTAGCATCGTTTCGGTTGTCAGTCTGGATACGGGGATCGCAATTCTTGCAGGACTGGTAATCTTTCCCGCAGTTTTTGCGCTCGGGTTTGATCCTGGCGACGGCGCCGGCCTCGCGTTTGTCACCTTGCCGGGCGTTTTCGCCGAAATGCCGCTCGGCACGTTCTTCGCCACGCTCTTTTTCGTGTTTCTGTCCGTGGCGGCGCTTACTTCGGCAATTTCCCTGCTCGAGGTCGTCGCCTCGTGGCTCATAGACGAAAAAGGCTGGGCGAGAAACAAGGCGGCCGTTGTTCTCGGAATAATAATAGCGCTCGTTGGTGTGCCGGCAAGCCTCAGTTTTGGCCCCATTGGCATTGAAGTACCGAGTATTGGTAACCTTTTCGACCTGTATGACTGGTTCGCCAACAGTATCCTGCTGCCCCTCGGTGGGCTTCTGACGGCCATCTTCGCCGGATGGGTCTGGACCGCAAAGACGGCGATGGAAGAGGCTAATAAAGGCGGCGCCGGTATAAAAATTGGCGGCTGGTACGCGCCTATCATAAAGTATATCGTTCCGATTGCAATTGTGATCGTTATGGTCTTTGGGCTTGTCGATACCTTTTCTTGATATTGGATAGTTTCTGTAAAGGTTGTTGGTGCGCGTGAGCTCGAAGCATTCAACGCCCGATGGAAAACAGGGGCGGCCTCAGGCCGCCCCTGTTTCGTTTCGTAATCTGCGACGCTTGGCTGTCGCCGAGCGCGTGGGTGTGATCCGTTTTTCCCTCGCTGCTCGCGCGATGGGAGTCGGGCTTGCGTGCGAGAATCGACCGCGATAGTATTCAGCCCACGGAGGCATCATGGCCGATCAGCTGCAGCTTGTTACATTTCAGCTAGGCTCGGAACAATACGGTATCGATATTATGGAGGTGGAGGGGATTGTCAAAGTCGAAGACGTCCGCCCTGTGCCGAATGCCCCGGCCTACGTCGAGGGCATATTTAACCTGCGAGGCGAGATCATTCCGGTAATTAACCTCCACAGACGGTTTCACATAAAAAGACCAGACCTCGAAGAGGGTGAAGAACTGCTCAGTGGATTCGTCATTATTCGAATCGATGACATGCAGCTGGCCGTAATGATCGACAAGGTAGAGCGGGTCGTATCGGTTGATCGCAATACCATCCAAAAGCCGCCGGAGATGATTTCGGGTATCGGCGCGGAGTATATTGAAGGCGTCGTACAGCGCGATGACGGCTATCTCATCATTTTGAATATACGCAGGCTTTTCAACGTGCGCGAGCTTCAGGCCATTGGCACGGTACAAGCCTGAATCGGTTACTATACGCATGGCAATATCTGTAACGCGTCCCTCGATTCGACGAAAGGACATGGACTCCGTCCTTACGTGTATGGTCAGCGATCAGCTCGGACCGGGTGTGCGACTCGAGGAGTTTTCGAGCGAACTCTCCCGGCTACTTTCCGGCTCTTACGCTGTTGCGGTGCGCGAGTATACGCGAGCGATAGAGCTTGCTTTCAACGCCGTGGGTCTGGAACCCGGAGACTCGATTATCCTCTCGCCGCTTGCGCCGGCTGTGTACGCGGATGTCCTATGGGAGCGGGGTATTATTCCTGTTTTCTGCGACGTCGAAGCGGCGAGTGCCAATCTGGATCTGGAAGCGGTCGAAAACACCCTCGCACGGCTCGAAGCGCGGTTCGGCGAGCACGCAGCCCCCGACAATGATGAACCGGACCCCGGTTTCCCCGAGTCAAAGCTTAGCCGTATGCCGAAAGCTATACTGCTCGACAGCCCCCTCGGCGTACCATACAGCTTGAACCGGTTGGAAGGGCTCGAGATACCGATAATCGAAGACGCTTCTCATGGGCTCGGGGCCGGCGAGAACGGCGAGACGATCGGAACGCTCGGCAAGTTCACAGTCCTGAGCCTTGAACCCGACAGTATCTTTACGGCCGGGGGCGGGGCTGCGGTGGTAGCGCGCGGGAGGAGCGAAAGAACGTCGCTTAAACGCGCTGCGGAGTCGCTTCGAACGACCTCCCTGCTGCCGGATATGAACGCGTCGCTCGGGCTGGCGCAGCTTCGTGCCCTTGGTACGTATATACGGCGCCGACGCGAGGTGGCCGACGCGTTTCGCAGGTCGGTCATGCAGGGGCGGCATAAGGCGCCGGCCTCCGGCGAGAGCGCCGTTCCGTTCGCGTTCCCGGTTATGATCGACGGAGGGGCGAACGATGTTATTGCCTACGCTAGAAAAAAGGATGTAGAAGCGGTCTGGGCGTTCAGCGAGACAATCATGGCGGTTGCCGATTACTGGGAGGCGTGTGCCTCGGAGCGGTTTACCACGGCATCTGCGCTGCTGCTGAGGTGTCTGCTGTTCCCGCTGTACCCGACGTTGACGAACGCGGATATCGAGCGCATTTCGAAGGTCTTGACGACCCTGCCGTAACGGTGGGCAAGAAGGCCATGGGGGCTGTTTTCGTGCGTGACCGACCCAGTGTCGCCATAATGGTTCTGCTTTCGGTGTTTGTCGTTGTCGCTATGGTTCGGGCTGCGGCGATGGAGCCGCCTGCGGCAGCCGAGCTCGGCTCGCGTCCGCTGCAGAGCGTTCCCGAGACCGGTGAACCGGCTATGGGTGAGGAACGGCGGGCGACGCAAGCCGCAGTCCGCGCGATCGCGAACGCGTATTCCGACACGATTGACCGTTACGAGCGGCGGGACGGCGACTGGGCTTTGAGAGTCGACGGGCGCTGGTTCTACTGGAGCGAGGGACGCTTGCTCTCGGAGAATATGCGCGAGTTCCAGGATGAGTTCGCTGCCATGCGCTTTTACGGGTACAGAATCGGAAAACATCAGCCTATAGAAATATCCGAGGAGTTAGAAGCGGCGATGCGCGAGTGGGCCGCGAAAGATAACGGCGAATCAATGTGGCGTTCCACCGGTAGGAATCAGGAGTTTTACGAGTCGCTGTACGGGTTCGACAACGTCCACGACGCGGAGCGAACGGTGAAGAGCACGACGTTCTTCGGACGGCGCACGCGTGTACATCCGATGGTCGTCGACCCGCTCAGAGCCGTGGAAAGAGACATTCGCGCGGCAATGGCGCAAAACGCGCAAGTGCGGAGATTTGTCGAGAATATCGCCGTTGTAAGCGGTTTCCACTGGAGGGATATTTTCGGCTCGATTACGAGAAGTTACCACGCCTACGGTACGGCGATCGATCTTCTGCCGCGAAGCTACGATGGGTTCGGCTACTGGCGATGGGCGCAGCAATCGGGCATACAGGAGTGGTGGGCGATTCCACCCGACAGGCGCCATTCGGTTCCGAACGATGTTGTCGATGCATTCGAGCGCCATGGCTTCGTCTGGGGCGGGAAATGGATCGGGTTCGATCCGATACACTTTGAATATCGCCCGGAGGTTATCCGATACGCCGAGTCGCGCCTCGCCGACGCGTCGCTGCCTGCTTTGTATTAGGCTCGGCAGGATCGGGCGGGGTACCCTGCGTATAATTGCGTTGCCGTGGTAGGCAGTGGTATAAGTTGTTCGAGGCTATGCATATGAAAAAAGTACTGGTAATCGAAGAGTCGGCGCTGCTACGTGAATTCTACAGTCGGCAACTGACCGAGCACGGTTTCGAGGCTGTTATGGCGGTGAATGGCCTCGACGGTATTGCGAAACTACGCCGGGAAGTTCCCGATCTTCTTGTTATGGACTATTTTCTCAGTCGGGCATCGGGGCCGGAGGTCCTTTCCCGCAAGGACTCCGATCCGAATGCTAAGAACGTGCCCGTTATCATGATAAGTGAGCCGCTGTCCCGAGAGGCGTTCGTGCAGATCGCGCGGTACAACGTAAAGAAATTTTTTAATAAGCCGGTAAAGCTCGATGATTTTTTGCGTGCTGTCGGTGAGTCCTTGAAGGTGAAAATGAGCATCGACGATACGCCGAGTATTGTCGAGGCGCACGTGAACGACCAAGTGCTGTTTATTGAGATCGCACAGGGGCTTAATCGAGAAAAGATTGAGCTTCTTCGGTACAGGATCCAGGAGCTGCTGAATCTGCACGAGGTGCGCTCTCCGAGGGTGCTTCTTATGATGGCGAGCGTCGAAGTGGATCTTGACTCCGGCGACGGCGAAAAGCTTCGAACATTGTTTCATAACGTGATGGATGTGACCGGAGTCCGTGCAAAACAGATAAAGATTCTCACACGAAGCGAAGCAATCCGGCGGTTTATCAAGGACAACTCGGATTTTTCGGGCCTCGAAGTTGCTGAAAATCTCGAAGAGGCGATGGACGGCCTGTTCGGACGCAAGACGGGCAACTATATAGAAAAAGGTACAGGCCGGGCGCAGGACCACGTCCTTACATCGGAAACGCCGAGAAAAGAGGTTGTGGAGTCGTTTAATATGCGTTTTTCGCAGGAGGCTGTCGGCGCAAACGGGAAGTTCTCGGGGATGCGCCGAAAGGCCAACATTGCGGTTGTGGACGACGACGAAATCATTCAGGAACTCATTAAGACAGCGTTCGAGGAGAGCGGTGTCGCGGTATCCACGTACAACGACGGTCAGGAGTTTACCGATGACCCGGAGTCAGCGTCTAAGGATCTCGTTTTTCTCGACCTCCTCATGCCGAGAAAGGACGGCTTTTCGGTTCTTAACGAGCTAAGCGCGCGAACCGACGCCCCGCCGGTGATCGTTCTCAGCGCGGTGAGTCAGCGCGATGCGGTTATTAAAGCGATGCAGCTTGGAGTGAAGAGTTATCTCATCAAGCCGCTTAAACCCGATAACGTCTTGCGAAAAGCCGCAGAGGTTCTCGGAAGTAATTTCTAGTCCCGGTATTGCCGCGGGCTAAACATAGGAGCGATATCCATCCATTGAATCATCCCGCGTCACACCATCAGTTGTCACATATCTTCAAATACTCTCCCGTCGGCATGATTATGCTCGATACTTCCGTCCGAATTCAGTATGCGAATGAGGCGGTCCGGGAGCTGCTCGGTCGCAACCACGATCAAATACACGGTGAAGTCCTGTACCGCTTTTTTCATACCGAGGACGTCGACGCGTATCGCGAAGAGTGGAGTGAACTCTGCAGGAATGGTGGTCGCATCGATCTGCAGTTACGAATTCACCGACCGGCCGTCGAATCGCTCTGGGCGCGAATCAGCCTCTCGTACGCCCGCCCACAGGACGCCTCCCCGTTCGTGTTCGGCCTCATCGAGGATATAACCGAACAGAAAAGGGGAGAAGACAGGCTGCGCAGCGAGAAAGAAAGCGCCGAGCGGGCGACCCGCACCAAGTCGGCATTTCTCGCGAACATGAGCCACGAGATTCGAACGCCGATTCATACCATAACCGGGATGGCTGAGCTGCTCATGGATACGAAGCTTGACCCGGAACAGCGGGAATACGGGCAGCAGATCCGGTTCGCGGCAGAAGTTCTTCTTGGGCTGGTAAATGATATTCTCGACTTTTCAAAGATCGAAGCAGGAAAACTCTCGCTCGAAACTATCGACTTTGACATTGTCCAGACGGTTGAAGAAGCGGTCGACATGGTCAGTCTCGAGGCGCACAAGAAATCCCTCGATGTCGTGATCGATATTGACCCTTCGATTCCGCGCCGCATCAAGGGCGACCCTGTTCGAATACGCCAGGTAGTCGTGAATCTATTCAATAATGCGGTAAAGTTCACCGAGAAAGGCAGCATCACCATTCAAGTACAGAATGCTCCCGGTGCTCAGCACAAGGCCCTGCTCTTCCGAGTGAACGACACCGGTGTGGGAGTCGAACAGGAGAAGCTTAACAGGCTTTTCAAGCCGTTCAGTCAGGTAGATCCCTCGACGACGAGAAAATTCGGTGGAACCGGACTCGGGCTTTCCATCTGTCGAAGCCTCGTGGAACACATGCAGGGACGCATAGGCGTGCAGTCGAGCCCCGGACGAGGCTCGTCATTCTGGTTCACCTTGCCGGTTCGCTATGCCGACGATTACCACGGCGAACCGTGGCTTCCGGCTGTAGACGGAGGCCGCGATGGTCGAGTACTTCTGATCGATGACAATTATAGCGCGCGAAATACGCTCGCGCGGTATTTGGAGATCTGGGGCTTTGAGCTAGACTGCGCGTGGTCCGGTGAGGAAGGGCTTACCATGCTCGTTGACGCGGCCGAGCGCGGCGCCCCGTATGTGCTCGCGGTGGTCGATATGCTCCTTCCCGGCATCGACGGCTGGCAGTTTGCGAGCGAAGTCAACGCCGATAAGCGAATTAACGAGACCCGGCTCCTGCTTATGAGCCCGGCCGGTATTATGGGCGGAGAGGCGAAAATGAAGCTTCTCAACTGGTTTAACGCGTACGCGAACAAGCCCGTGAAGTGGCAGGAGTTTGCAACCGCGCTGGAGCAGGCGCTTCGCGAGACGGTGGACCTGGAAACAGCGGGAGATGTCGACCAGGACGAGGATTCGTTTTCCGGTTACGACAGCGAACCGGTCCTCGAGGCGGAACCGATAGAAGAACTCGCGGATGTCGAGGAATTGCAGAAAGTTCCGCAGGCCGCTTCCGGCAGCGACAGCCGCGCGGAGAACTCGGCAAGGGTTCTAGTGGCCGAGGACCACATGGTCAATCAGCAGCTTTTCCGGACGATTCTCGAAAAGCTTGGACACACGGTCGAGGTTGCCGACAACGGTCGGGTCGCGCTCGAGAAAACCGACGCGTTTAACCCGCATCTTATATTTCTTGACGTCCAGATGCCGGAGATGGATGGTTACGAGGCTGCGCAGCTGCTTCGCGACCGAGGCTACGACCGCCCGATTATCGCGGTTACCGCGAACGCCTATAGTGGAGAACGTGAAAAGTGTCTCAACTATGGGATGAACGATTACATGCCGAAGCCTTTCAAGCCGAAGGACGTGCGAAACGTTATGGGCACCTGGCTAACCGCCGACCTTATGGCGTCGGGAGACGATCGGGGCTGGATTGGAGAGGCCTCTGACAACAGCGGTGAGGCCGGCGGCGGAGAAGACCTGGACGTCGAGGCGGTCGAAGCCGCGGCCGAAAGACAGAGGCTGTCGATGTTTAATTTTGATGAAGCGGTAGAGACCTTCATGGGCAAACGTGACGTCGTCGTACGGGTTATGGATAATTTTCTGAGCAAGATGAATCAGAACCGAGTCGAGCTGAGCGACGCTTTATCCGCCGGAGACACCGAGCGCGTGTATTCGCTTGCGCACAGCATAAAGGGTGGCGCGCTTAGTCTCGGGGCCGAGCGGCTCGGATACTGTGCAGCCGCACTCGAGAGAAGCGCATTCGACGGGGATCTTGAATCGGTGGAAACCCTCCTTTCGGAGCTCGAGGGATACGCCGATGAGCTTGCCGAACACTGGAAAGAGTTTATTCCACGCTAATAGAGCCCGATATATCACAAACACCTCCGCTTCGCTCGTGACCCTGTCTATTCTCCGCTAATAGAGCCCGATATAAACAGCGAGGGAAGCGCCCGGTCGATGCTCACCGTTATCGCCAGAACGGTGGCTGCCGCAGCGATCGCCGGAAAGAGCATCCATAGTCTTCCGCGAAGCAATTCAACGCCTACTCCGCTCAATCCGTACGACAGCGGAGCGGCAAGGTGCGTGGCCATTTCGAGAAACGCGAAGACACGGCCGCGACGCTCGTATGGTACCGCTCGCTGCAGCACCGTCATTGAGCTCACATGCGCAACCGATACTCCGGCTCCGCACAAAGGCAGCGCCGCGAACATGACCGGTATACTCAAAGAGGACGCCGCGAAAAGGCCGAGCGCGAGGCACACGTACGCACCGCGGAAGATCACGATCTCGCGGGGACCGTCGATGTCCGCGGTTGCCATGATGACGTAACCGACTATCCCACCGCCCAGCGTGGCTGCAAGCATGTATCCGAAATACGCTTCCGACACGCCTATTACATCTCGCAGAATGAACGGCAGTGCTACAACGATCGGGGGATACAGCAGATTCGCAACAAACTGCAGAAGAATTATCGTGCGAAGATTTCGGCGGCCGAAACTGAACTGAAGACCCGTACGTATGTCGTTCAAGGAGCGGTCGAGCGCGGCGCGAAGGCGTGCTCCGGCTCCCGTTCCAAGACGCGGGCTATCGGTCGCGATAGCACCGGTAAGCTCCGGCGACACCCTGATAAAGAGCTCCTGAAATGCCGAGACAAGATACCCGGCTCCGTTGATGATAAACGTAATCGGCGCCCCGAGGACCGTGTAAATGGTACCTCCGATCGCGTTGCCGGACAGATTGGCGAGTTGAACGAGCGAGCCGCGCAGGCTGTTGGCGGGTCGCAGCCTGTCGGGATTGGTTACAATATCGGGTACTATCGCGTTAACAGCAGGGAAGAACAGCGTATTTGCGCTGCCCACGAGTACCGTTGCGACAAGCACCACGGCGACTGCGTCCATCCCGCGAAAAATAATGAGTAAGCCGGTGGTTACCATTACGAGTCCGCGAGCAATGTCACTTCCGACGATGAGCTTCTTCCTCGATACCATGTCGGCAATAGCGCCTGCGATCGGTGCAAGAATAAAGCCCGGCAGGAACGTGAGAAAATGGTAGGTGCCTACGAGGGCAGCGTTGTCGGTGAGGTCCACAAGATACAGGACGACGACGATGAGGTATAAGCTATTGCCGAGCGTAGATACCATCTGGCCGCCGATCAGCAGAGAGAGGTGTGTTGCGGAATTGTAGCGTTGCGTCTCGGGTTTCAATACATCCTCAAGGTGGGCAATGTCGCCGATCGCCCATACATCGTTCTAAAGCACTTGCAAACTGCAGTCGTTCCTGACAAGCTTCGTGGTCTATATGAAGCAAAGATTACATACCGACAAGGCGCCTGCGGCTATCGGCCCGTATAGTCAGGCGGTTATATCCGGAGAACATCTGTTCGTTTCAGGTCAGCTCCCGCTTTTGACCGACGGAAGTATGGTGGAAGAAGGCTTTGCCGCGCAAGTGAAAGCCGCTCTCGCGAATCTTACCGCGATTGTAAGGGAAGCGGGTTCCGGCCCGTCCGGTAGACCGTTTGAAATCGTGAAAGTCACCGCCTACCTTACCGATATGACAAAATACGGTGAGTTCAACGAGATATACAGCGAAGTCTTCGGCGAGGACAAACCGGCGAGGGCTGTCGTGGGCGTCGCATCACTTCCGAAGGATGCCCCGGTAGAAATCGAGTGCATCGCCATTTCGTAGCGGCA
>JBKGYS010000019.1:0-24472 GCA_046545955.1 Spirochaetales bacterium
GAAGCCGGTAGCGATGGCCGGAGTGCCATCGGACCCGGGCGGCACCTCATCGCCGGCAGCCGGCCATGCCCAAATCGCAAGGAACAAGCAGATGTGCAGGAGGGTCCCGTGTCGTTGCCCCCGACGGAATCGAAGAAATCTTTTCATGGTGTAGTCATTCGTGATATTACTCCAAAACTGTTCGATGCGTCTATTAATGCCGCCTCAGTATTTCAAGCGGTCGTACGGCGGCCGCCCTCCGCGCCGGAATCACCGCCGAGAGGGTGGCAACGAGGATAGCCAGAACCGACGCGCCGAGCGCGCTCGGCAGGTCAATTGTGACCGGAATACGCTCGAGATAGAACTCGGTCGAAATAACGTCCACCGCACCGACCGCCTGAATGCCAAAGGGGGCGAGAAGCATGTCACGAATGCGCACAACCGTGTTGATTGCGTGTTCCAAAAACGCGATGAGCTCGTTCACCCTCACCGCAATAGCCAGCCCGACCGCCAGCCCGAGCAGCGTGCCCGCTACTCCGATAAGAAAGCCGGCGCTCAGAAACGCGTTTCGAAGGCTCTCAGCGCTGCTTCCGGTGCTCTTGAGAATTGCCAGCTCCTCGCGTTTCTCGATACTCATCGTAACGAGGGTCGACGCGATATTGACCGATGCAACACATACGATAAGGAACATGACGAAAAGAAGAAGGTTCTTTGTGCTGAGGAAGCTCATATACTGGCTTCGTTCAAGATCGAACCAGTTCGAAAGCTGCCATTCGGCAGGGAGCGCGGCACGAACCTCCTCTTCAGTCGCCCGGCCTTCACCGGCGCCCGAAAAGAGTGGGTTTTCGATTCCATACGGGTCATCGATCTTCAGGCCGATAAAGGTGGAACTCGACTCGTCGGGTAGCATACGAACTCCCCGTTGGTAGTCGACAAAGACCCAGAGTCTGTCGAGGTCCTGGTAGCCGCTCGATACAATTCCGGCGACTTCAAACGTCGAAACTCTCGGAAGGAACCGTTCGCCGGCGCTTCGCACCGTCAGTATTCGCACGGGATCACCGGGCTCCACCTCGAGCCTGCGCGCCATATCGCGACCGAGGACCGCACGCCGGTTGGAAACATCGAACTCGCCCTCGTCGAGCGACATAATCGCGCGAAATCGCCCGTCCTCGTCCCACATCCTCGGGGAGACCGCCCTTACGGTCGCACCACCCCGCCCGGAATCGGTGTACGCAAGCCCGAGTCCGCGGCGCTCGGGCCGGGCGAATTCCACTCCGTCGGTTCGAGAAAGCCGTTCGGCGACGCGTTCGAATCCCGCGTCTTCGGCCCCGAACCGTGGCGAGGCCTGCAGGTGGTACGTTCCGGCCTCCACATATCGCTCGGCTATTCCCCGGATCATCCCGTCGGCCACCTGTAAAACGAGAACAAGCGGAACGAGACTGAGCCCGATTCCGATAACAGCCGAACGGACCCGCCGCACCGATCCCGGGCGGCCGCCGGAAATGAGATGGGCACCGAGGCTCACAGATGCGACAATACGGCGTAGCCGAAGCGACAGGCGATTCAAATTGCTTTCACCTCACCGCTCTCGAGGGCAAGCTGCCGGGTGCACCGCCTCGCGAGATCCAGGTCGTGGGTAACGAGGAGCAACGTAACACCCTCGTCGGCCACGATATCGAATAGGATATCCTCAACGACGCGGCTGTTGCGCTCATCGAGGTTGCCCGTGGGCTCGTCGGCGAGCAACACTCTCGGGCCGTTCACAAGCGAGCGGGCGATCGCCACCCGCTGCCGTTCACCGCCGGATAGCTGAATAGGATCGTGGTCACGGCGGTCGGAAAGCCCTACCCGCTCGAGCAGCGCTCTCGCCCGGTCGGTCGCAGCCGTTCGCGGTACTCCCGCCATAAAGGCGGGCATCATCACGTTTTCTTCGGCGCTAAAGTCGCGAAGCAGGTAATGAAACTGAAAGACAAGTCCTATGGTGTGACTGCGATAATCGGTGAGCGACTCCTCGCTGCTTCCCGAAATCCTCGTTCCGAACACCGTAATGTCCCCGGCAGTCGGCTCGTCGAGCCCGGCAATCAGATTGAGCAGCGTACTTTTGCCGCTTCCGCTCTCGCCGGTGATCGCCACTGAATCTCCGCCGGAAACATCGAAGTTGACGTCGTGCAGAATATGGACAATTTCATGACCGCTCTGAAACTGTTTGCCCACTCCGGTGAGCTTGATCTCATTCATTTCTCAATACCTCCGCCGGTCTAACGCCGGCAGCGCGCGTGCTCGCAAGCCAGGCCGCAGCAGCGGAAGCCGCGACCGCGAAGAAGACAATCGCCACGACCTCGCCGAATACGATCGCAACCGGGACTTCGGTCATGTAAAAGATCTGGGGGCTGAAGAGCTCCACCCCGCCTCCGCCGGCAATCGGACCGATGAGGGTTGCCGCGAGATCGAGCACCGAATTGGCCACGAGCTCGGCCCCCGCGAATATCGCATTGACGTTCGCGGCAACCAGAAGACCGACCGAGAGCCCCACGAACGCCCCTACGAATCCGATTACCAGCCCCTCGAACACGAACACCAGTTGAATATCTCCCGGCCGGGCGCCGAGCGCCTTTAGTATCGATATTTCCTCGGCCCGATCGTGCACGCTCCGCCGCAGGCTCTGATAGATGTTCGCTGCAACAACCACGAAAATGAGCGCAAGCAGCACCGACATAGTGACTTTTTCAGTGCGAAGTGCACCAAAAATCGCACGGTTGTATTCCCGCCAGCTCGCCACTTGCTCACTGTCAATCCCGAGCTCCGCTGCCACACGCTGACGCTGCGACCCGTCGGCAAAACGGTCCTCAAGCTTAATACCGACGACCTGTTCTCCGGCGCCTGCACCGAAGGTTTCAGCCGCGGTCTGCTCGCTCACGAAAGCCCAGCCGGAATCGTACTGAAAAAAACCCGTGCGGAACGAGCCGGACACGGTAAGATGTGCCTCGCGAGGAACGCGCGATGAGCGGTCATCGCCCCGCGAACGCGGCGCAAGTGTGACAAACGAAACAGTGTCGCCGACCCGGACGCCGAGCTCTCGCCTGAGCTCGGCCCCGAGCATGATGGTTCCGGACTCCTCGAAGTCGAGCCGTCCGTCGACCCGATCGAGTGTCCTGGCCATCCCCGGATCACGGTCGAGGACATCCGGGGGTACCGACCTGACGACGGCTCCACGGGTCGTCTCGAAGAATCCGCGAGCGATGGTTTCAGTCTCCGAGAATGGAACAACCGCGCGGACACCATCGATCTCCCGAATCGTATCGATATCATCGCCGTCGATGTCCTCGGCGGCCTCGCCGCGTATGCGCAGGTGGTAGCTGTTCACCTCGAGCATCGCCTCGATGGTTCCAAGCTGAAACCCGTTCATTACCGAGAGCACCGCCACAAGGGCCATAACACCCACGGCGATTCCGGCGATACTCAGGCGACTTGCAGTATTCCGGTCGCTTTCGCGCCGACTTCGAATGAGCCGTATACCTACCTCGGAAATCCAGCGGATCCGGCTAAAACTCACGTTCACGGACTACTTCTCCATCGCGCAAAACCTGTTCGCGCACTCGCTGCTCACCGTCGAACTCTATGATAAGCGCCGGTTCTCCGTCGACGTAGCGCTGCTCGGTTCGCCTCTCGCCATCGTAGTCGATTTCCCTCTCGGGAGCTCCGTCACGGGTCCACTCTTCGCGAGTCAGTTCCCCGTCGTCGTACTGGTAGCGACGTTCCTGCTCGCCTTCCTCGTCGCGCACAAGTTCCATCGTAAGCAGATCATCCTCGTAACGAAACTCCCGCTCTACGGCAAGCTCATCGTCCTCATAGCGTCGCTCGAGGGTCTCGCGACCGTCTTCATCGTAGGTAGTCACGGTACGCCTGTCACGCCCGGGTTCTACGCGTTCCCTTCGCTCGGGCGCGGTATCCCGCGACTCATCGTCGGCGGGGTATTCCAGCCGCTCCGACAGGGAAAGCGAACCGTTGCGCCGCTCCTCGGTGCGCACGAGTCTCCCGAAGCGGTCGTAACGAACCAGCACCGAGACACCGGCTCGTTCGTGCCACTCCTCGCGAAGCTCCCCGTCGGCAAACAGGAACTCGCTCAGCCTTGTCTCTTCCGACGCTGAAAACGTGCGTTCTACCCTGCGCAGGGACCCATCGGTTTTATAGCTGTAACGCTCGACGAAAAGCTCATTGGCCTCATTGTCTTCCCGGCGTCGTTCATAGAGGCGATCATCGCGATACGCGTAGAAATCAACGCTATCGAGTTCACCTTCCTCGTATGCACGCTCGACCTCAAGCCTCCCGTTTTCGTCGAACTCCCGCCTCGCTGTAAGCTCGTCGTCGACCCTCTCCTCTTCGAAGACAACTCCTCCCGCCGGAGAAAACTCGCGCTCGGTTTCACGCACAACATTCCCGTCCCTGTACACCCGCCGCGTTCCCATAGTATCGCTTCGGTCGACAAAAAGGGTGTACTCGTACTCTTCGCGCGATTCTTCGGATATCGACTCGAGCGGCATACCCATCGCGTTCGAGCGATACCATCCCGAGCCGGTCCCTTCCTGTGCAACAGCGCCGATACCCGACGCAAACAGCATTGTGATAACAGACCATGTTATGAGTTGGAATGAATCGGGAAATCGGCTGCGCCTCATCGCTGCACCGCTTTACGCGTCATCCGGCAAGAAGGCGATCGAGATAATCGTCGATGGTGAACGGGCGAAGATCCTCATACCTTTCGCCTGTACCGAGAAACGCCACAGGAATTCCGATCTCGGTGCACAACGATACCGCAATGCCACCTTTGGCCGTGGAGTCATACTTTGATATCACCGCAGCGTCGATTCCGACCGCTTCGTGGAACATCTCCGCCTGCCGCAGGCCGTTCTGACCGGTGGTCCCGTCGATGAGCATAATCCGCCTGTAGTGTTCCGGGTTTATCTTGCGCCGAACGATTCGGTCGATCTTTTGAAGCTGCGACACAAGGTCCTTGCGCGTGTGCATACGGCCGGCGGTATCCGCGAGAACAACACGCTCCCCGCGCGCCTCGGCGCTTTCGAGTGCATCGTAAATGACTGCCGCCGGATCGGCATTCTGGCCCTGGTGTACCACGCGCACGCCGAGCCGCTCGCCGTGAATGGAAAGCTGGTTTACCGCGGCGGCACGAAACGTATCACCGGCGGCGAGCACGACTCCGTCGACTCCGACCTCATCCCGAAAATAACGGGCGAGCTTTGCAATCGTTGTAGTCTTTCCCGTACCGTTGACACCGAGCACAAGGTACAGCGTAAGCGCATCCGGATCCGGATTCAGCTCGATGGTCTTGAGCCTGCCCGACAGTTGTTTCCGTAAGGAAGCGATAAGCGCTTCATTCGATTCAAAGGGCCCTTCACTTCGAATCGCCTCGACAACAGCCGCGGTTGTGGCTGCACCGACATCCGCTTCCACGAGTAGATCCTCGAGTTGCTCGAAAAGCGATTCGTCTACGCCACCGGAAGAAAACAGTTCCCGGATTCGTGCTCCGAGCCCACGAGCCGGCCGGTTCGATTTTCGTTTCTTTTTCCAGAACATGCTGCAACGCATCCATTCCCCGGATGCTCAAAACCCGCCGCGAGCGGTTCCGGGGTTAGTCGAAGTGATAATACTGGGAGGCACGGATATACCGCACCGCCTGGACTACGGAGTTTATCAGCAGTCCTCCGCTCACGGCGACCCCGCCCCATCGCAATCCGTCAACAATCGCCGTATCGCGGAGAAAACTATCAGCCTGCTCCGGTGTCATGGAGTCAAAGTTAGCCAGATAGTAGTCTGCCCGGTTCTGCCACACTCCGCTCAGGATAAGCGGAACCGGAATACTCACGGCAAACCATCCGAGACTTCTGTAAAACCCTGCACGGCGGTCGCGAAGCTCCTGAGACAGATCGATATTTTCGGGCGCTAAGGTTCTACTGATTTGTGAATCGCCGCGGTCTTCGAGCACAAACCGCGAGTCGTGATAATCCTCAAGGTGAAGTTCCGCGCCTAACGGCCCGACCGGCCGGTCGATCGTGACCGGCGTTTGGCCCCTCCATTCGCCGCCGACATAGAGGTCGGCGCCTCGCGGATCCGAATCGACGGTGACCGCTTCTGCATCCCGTTCTCGAAGTTCAAGCGAGAGCCTGCGACGGTCGGAAGCCCGCACTGTTACCGTCTCTTCGGCATCTTCGAATCCGGCTGCGGCGGCACGGATCGTGTGCTCACCCGGCTCGAGGTAGCGCAAGTCCGCGGCGCCGAACCCGACAATCTCACCGTCGCGGGTAATAGAGGCTGTCTCTTCGCTGGTTTCCACACGAAGCTCGCCGAACGGTCGGCCGAGAAGCGCCTCGACAAGCTGCGGGCGGAGCGCGTCGAGTTCATCGGAAACATCCTCCGGGCGCACAAGCGTCTGCACAGGCGTCTCGAGCCGGTCATCCGACGCGCGGTAGAGTGTGACCGACAACAGGACATATCCATCCTCCCACTCAAGCGCCCCGCCTAACAGCAGATCCAGCTCCGAGTCCGCCGCTACCTGCGCGGCCGACCCGGAATCGTAGAGCGACCTCTGCTCATCGCGTCGCACCATGTCCACACTGCGACGCGCGGACAGCCGCTCGGCGAGCACGTCCGAATTGGTCGCTCGTACCGATGCGAGTTCCCGCCTGAGCTGCGACAGGGTTTCGCTGAGCTCGGCGCGACGCTCTCGCAGTGAATCTCCCGATTCACTGAACAGCAACTCATCACGCTCGGTCACCGCATCGGCCACCTCACTCGAAAGATCCTGCGCGCGACTTTCCAACAGGCCCTCTGCCGCGCCGAGCAGCTCTTCCTCATCCCGCACGCGCTCGGGAACGTCATCGAGCATTTCGAGCAATCGCAGCGGCACGCTGCGCGCGAGATACCGAAAGTCGTCCGGCACGCCGCTGACGGAGAACTCGGCAACCCCAATCGTGAGCGCCTCGTCGGACTCCTCGGGGAGTTCATCCTCGGCGAGCGGCCCAGGCTCCTGCTGGTCGTCCGGTTCCGAGGCGAAAACCGGAACAGCCGGGAACGGCAAGAGCAACCCCGCGATACACATCGCAAGCGCGGTAGCGCGCACGACACCCGCTGCCGTCGCCGTCGCCCGGTACCCGAGCCACGCCGCAGCCCGGCCTACCGTCTTAACCCCGCCTGCCATTGAGCCGCCTGTGTGTCTTCATTGCCGCCTTGCGCACCGCGTTCGCGATCCGCGAGGCGCGAAACGGTTTCACGACGAAGTCTCTCGCCCCGAGTTGAATCGCGCGAATAATCATGGCTTCCTCGTCTATAGCGCTGCACATAACAACGCGGGCATCCGGGTCCATGTTCATAAGCCGTTCGAGCGCCTCTATCCCGTCCATTTCGGGCATGGTTATGTCGAGAACGACTACATCAGGCCTCGTACGGTGATACATATCGAGGGCGGCTCGACCGTTGGCCGCCTCACCGACGCACTGCATTTTCGCAGACTCGATCGCTTCGCGCAGCGCCTGCCGCATAAACGGCAGGTCGTCGACGACAAGAACGCGTACCACCGCAGCCCGGCTCCTATTCTCCGACCCCGGCCGGCTGCCATGTCGAGCGAAGGTAGGACTCGATGAAACGGTCAAGATCGCCGTCCATAACAGCTTCCACGTTTCCGGTCTCCTCCTTCGTGCGATGGTCTTTTACCATCGTATACGGCTGAAAGACGTAGCTTCGAATCTGGCTGCCCCACGCAATCTCGCGCTTCTCGGCGGCGTTCTCGGCACGCTCAGCCTCGCGCTGCGCCCGGTAGTACTCGTAGAGCCGGCTCCGCAGCATTTTCATAGCCATGTCACGGTTCTTATGCTGGCTGCGTTCGTTCTGACACTGAACCACGATTCCGGTTTCGAGGTGCGTCATACGCACGGCACTGTCGGTCTTATTAACGTGCTGACCGCCCGCTCCCTGGGCCCTGTAGGTGTCGACTCGGATGTCGTCGGGCTTAATATCAACCTCTATAGAATCGTCGATAACCGGCGACACGTACACCGAAGCGAAACTCGTGTGCCGCCTTCCGCTGGAATCGAAGGGAGATATCCGCACGAGACGGTGCACACCAGTTTCCCCTTTAAGGTACCCGAAGGCTTTCGCACCCGAGACCTGAAGCGTAACCGACTTTACTCCGCCCTCCGCTTCGAGAAACTCAAGCGTCTGGTAGGTATACCCGGCCGATTCGAGCCACCGCGTGTACATGCGAAGCAGCATGCTTGTCCAGTCGCACGCCTCGGTCCCGCCGGCGCCCGAGTGAATTGTCAGGAATGCGTCGCTGTCATCGTGTTCGCCGGAAAGAAGCACCGAAATACGAAGCTTCTCGTAGCGGCGCGAAATGTCGGCAAGATTGGCCTCCACATCGGCAGCCGCCTCCTCGTCGCCCTCCTCGCGGGATAACTCGAGCATTTCCACCGCCTCGTCGATTTCCGAGGCGAGCTGATCCCACGGCTCGATTGTCTGTTTCTTTCGCGTAAGCTGGGTCATAACCCGCTGCCCTTCCTCGGGATCATCCCAGAGATCGGGCTGACCGCTTCGCTCTTCCAGCTCCTGGATTTCTCTCTGGACCCTGGAAGGGTCAAAGAGACCTCCTTGTGCTCTGGATTTCGTCCCTCAGGCGTCTGGCCCGTTCATACACTTCTTCAAACATAGTGCCTGAAAGTATAGAGGAGATACGCCGGTCTCGGCCAGCCGATGAACACGCGATCGCCGTATTCACCGTACGTATAATGGACGCTTTCGAACTTGCCGATTACTGTAGATGGAATGAAGGCAGTTACCTCTCGTGCAGATATTGGGCTTTGGGTACGCCTCGTCGCTGCGTTCGTGCTCGCTGTGAGCCTCGGGATGCCGGCGGGAGCCGACGACCACCGGTCGATCCGTGCGACGACCGACGGCGACCGCATTCGTGTCGAAATCGAACGCGCCGAGAACGATCAGACCCTGGTGCTTTTCAGAGGTATCGAGCCTCTCGGTTCGCCGGATGACCTCGACCTAGCGTTGGAGATAGCCCGCCTCGACGGGGGGGAAAGTGAGTTCACGGATACTGCTCCCGCCGGGCTTCCGTGGTACTACGGCGTCTTCACCGAAGAGGCGCTCGAAAAAGACGATCCACAATTCATAGCTGGAGAAACCGTCACCGACGCGCCGGCACGAGTCGAGCTCGAAGACCAGGCAACTGCGGTCGACACGCTTGTCGAAGAGCGGCAGCAGTCCCCTCGCGCGCGACCGCTTCCGAGGCTGAATCCCGACTTCAGCCCGATTACCGGCGCACCCTTACCTCCTTCCGCGCTTCCGTCGATCGGTCGTGAATCGCTCGACCCGGAAACCGAAGAGGCTATCGACAGGCTGCTCGAGGGAGAAGAGAGCGGACAACGAAACCGCCCTGAAGCGACGATTCTCGACGAGCCGGAAGACCGCCAGGATTCCGAGAACGGTCGCACCCTGCAGCAGATCGTAGAGGCCACCATCGGCCGCGAGCGCTGGGACGACGCGGTGGACTACCTTACATCCTTTCTTTCGCATACGCGCTCTCCTGAAATGGAACGGCGTGTGTATTTCTACCTCGGTCAGGCGTACTACTTTCGCTCGGAACACCGGAAGGCGGTACTCTACCTGTTGCAGGCCACGGACCAGTACTATGCCGAAAGCAGGCCTTTCATTAACGCGGCGCTTAACGCACTCGCGGTCGACTGAAGCCGCGGTCGACTGAAGCCGCGGTCGACTGAAGCCGTTATTCGCCGTCCATCCGCAGCTGGAGGTAAAGCTCGCGCTCCTCTCCAGGGTCGAGGGAGAGCTGCCATAGCGGCACGAGACACGAACTCTGGTAGGTCACTTCCGGCTCCCCGCACTCACCGGCCGAGACGGTGCGAACCGGCAAACTCCAGCACTCGGTAGGTTCGAACACCGAAAGGCTTAAGTCGATCTGATTCTTCAGATCTTCGAATACAACGGTGCCGACGTTGTTGAAGGTATGCTTTTCCGGGTCAACTTCACTAACCGTACCGTTCGGTTTCTCGTATCCGGAGGGCGGTTTTCGTGCCAGGTTCTTTCGCGCACTGGCAGCATCCGCTTCGGGTCGGACATGAAGACGAAGCGCGTCTACCTCATCCGACGCGAAGGAGAGATTAACCTCACAGCCGTACAACCGCCGCACCGGGTGCGACCCGGAATTGCCTATTCTCGTACGCACCGTCACTTTATTCCGTTCGAAGCGATATTCCTTACGCAGCGACAGCGTCGTTTCGTCCACAGCGCTCGAGGCAGTCAGCACAAGCACCCCTTCGTCGCGGTCGTACTCGGCCACATCGTAAAGCATGTTGCAGAAACAGTTGGGGTCGATGTTTTCCCCGTAAATGCGCCCCGAATCAAACTCGTCGATGCTAGACTCAGGGGCGAAAAGGTGGTCTATAAACGCCTTGCGCCAATACCCGTCGACCTCCACCCTGGCGTCGAGATCGTCATGGTAGCGCTCTCGCACTCGCGTCATGGTATCGAGGTAGTTCCAGGGCCGCGCAAGATAATCAAGCTCGAACATTGCCCCGGATCTTCTATGAACGTAAGCATTGATTTCCTGGCCCTGATAGAGGTATTCGTCGATCCCGTCCATATCGAAATCCACCCTGACTATCGACGGAATGAAAATTCCCTTTTCGCGAGTGACTTTCTCGGCTTCGATAAGGGAGCTGTAGGCGGCTTTCCGGAGATAGTTGCGATAGATACCTCCCGGTTTGCCGTGCCAGTACGCATCGTGACACTGACCTTTCCACAGCTCGTGACGCGCCGCCTGCTTTCGATACTTGTCGCCTCGTATCTGATTCACCAGCAGACATGTGTACTGCATCTTCGCGTAGAGAAGGTTACTTTCGATATACCGCGTCAGAAACTGTCGAAAAAAGCCGCCGGAAAGAAAGACGCTCCGCTCGCGAGGCGCATCCGCATTTATGCGCTCCTTGAGCGAGAGCAGATCCTGCTGCCGCTCCGGATGCAGCGACCAGAGCGTCATTTCCTCATACGAGGTTGCCGGGAAGTAGTAGCGCTTGCGCTCGCGCGAGCGTCGCGAATAACGCCATGGCGTCGTGGGGCTCAGCCAGTCGCTGTTCTCCTGCACGAGTTTTACAAACCGCTCTATCCAGCGGTCATCGTAGCCTGCGCCCTTTCCGACTGCTCCGTAACGGGTACCGTCGAACATAATCGAAACGACCGCCCCCGCCCGCTCGACTCCGATCCGCGCGAGGTCATCGATGAGCTCGGCAGGGTCGCAGGCCCCCACACGGGCCTGTAACCGCGCCTGAACCGGGAACACAAGCAGCGTCTTTCCCTGATCCTCGGTAATACACGGCAGCGACAGCTCGTGCGACGGGACGCCGCCGGCGATGAGGTTATAGTCGTCGAGGAACACGTACTCGATTCCGCTGTTGCGGAGGGTACTCGCGACCGAGGGTTCCCACACATGTTCGGTCACCCACGCTCCGCGCGGACGCCGCCCGAAGCGCTTTCGTATAAGCGTGGTCAGGCTCTCTACTTGTCCGAGCCGATCTTTCGCCGGAATCAGGCTGAACACCGGATCGTAAAACGCGCCGCCGATGAGTTCTACCTGTCGGCGTTGCACCATCTCGCCGATAACGTCGGTGAACTCGGAGTGTTCAGAGTCGAGCCACGAAAGCATTGTTCCGGAAAAATGCAGCGTCAGCGGAAAAGTCGGTGTATTGTACAGAACACGCAGGAAGGACTTGAACGAGCGCTGGTATACTTGCTCGAACACATAATTGGGTGTGCCCACGGGAAGCGTATTCGTCGTACCGAAAATTAAACTGACTGGATTCACGGTGCTGACATCCTCGAAACCACGGATCGACCCCTTGAGACGAGCAGAATAACGTCCACAGCAACACACGCTGAGCGCGCTTCGGGCGCGGGTCCGAAAGGAAGACCCTATCACTGCTCCGACACAGCTGCAAGTCGACGTTGAAATTACTCGCTACAAATCCGCGTAGTCCGAAAAACTACCGGCGCCCGCCCCGCCGTGACGGCGAGCAGGCGGGCCAATCGGTTCTCATCGCCGGTCAGCTGATCTTCGAGCCATTCACTCGAGTATTCTACCACCGGTTCATGGGATGTTTCAGATTGATGTTCTCCTCCACCGGAGCCGGACCGTTCGGCTCGCGGCCGAAAGACCCGGTCGCCGATCTCGGGCACGGAGAACGTGCCGCCCCATGGGAGGCCTTCCTGGTACGCACGGTGGGCGATGAGCGATCCGAAATCCGGCAAGCGCGGATGCTCTGACTGCGAAGAATGCGAGGTTATCCCCGCCTCGAAATCCGCCCTCGCCCTGCCGAACAGCTCCTCGGGACTAAGCACCGCCTCACGATCCGCTTCCGCGTCCCCGGTCAGGGATCCGGACGGCTCGGGCAGCGCAAGCACGTACGCGTTGTCCCCGCCTTGCGAGGCAGAATACGTTTCGGCGGTGGTTCCCTCCGAGTCGCGAACTTCCGCCTCGAAGAGCCGCGGCAGGCCTTCGATAAACGCATCGCGTCGCGGGTCACGAGGATCGAGCCAGGCGCGCGCCCGCGCAAGCGGTACGGTTCTTACGTCGTCGATTACCGAGACGTGGACCGACGCCGTCTCGCGCGAGAGAGCCGGGCCGAGGCCGGCGTGTTCGAGCGCATCCACCGCGCGGCGGGTATCAACATCAGCCTTAAAAACAATTCGTTGCACCCCTGGGTAGGCAAGCTCCCGTGCCCACCCGGGAACGCCGACGGCAAGCAGCACCGCGAGTGCGAGCAAGAATAGTGCCCGCTTCGCGCCACCGAGGGAGGATGAATTGCCGAACAGCAGGACGTTGCCAAGCCTGGAACCGCGAATCCGCATAGGAGGCCTACAAAATGCTGAACGCAACGCCGAGAAAGAAGCCGAGCAGCACGCCTACCGAAACCTCCGCCGCTGTATGCCCGTTCACTTCCCGGACCGGCTGATACTCGGTTCCCTCGCGCCGGGCGAGCTCGGAAGAGAGCCTGTTAAGCCGCTGGGCAAGCTCGCCGGCGGTCCGACGAACGCCGAGCGCGTCGCGAATGACAACAAGGGTGAAAAAAAAGGCGATCATAAAAACAGGCGTTCCCGGTCCTTCGGTGAAGCCGATTGCGGTAGCAAGACCGGTCATCATGGAGCTGTGACTCGACGGCATACCACCTGTTTTCCAGAAAATGGTCCCCACGAGTTCACCCGGACCGCGGGTTTGATGCCACAGGGCGCTGATCGTGGTTTTTATCAGCTGAGCGATAAGCCAGCTGAAAAGCGCGCTGAGGAATACAGGATGTGACAGCATGTCGTATATCGCACGCAACGCGTTCTCCCGCGGCCCGTGTCCCTTGCTACGAAAGACCGCCTGCGGCAGTGTGCGCAGCGAAATATGGCGCTGTCAAGCTGAGCCGGGTCAAACCGCTTGCACTGTCGGCGTCAAGGGCATTAGATTGCGCGTCTGGATACGGAGAGGGTTGCTATGGCGTATCGGGTTTTTCCATCGGGAGCGGACGACACCGGACGGCGTCTTGACAAAGTTGCGCGACGCCTTCTGCCCGGCACAAAGCTGGGGAAGGTATACGCGCACATACGCAAGGGCCGGATTCGCGTAAACGGACGCAAACGCCCATCGGACTATCGAATATGCGAAGGCGACGCGCTGCAGGTCGAGGAATCGATGATCTCCTGCGTTGACGACCAGTTGACGCAGAACAGTCGATCGAAACAATCCGGGCCGCGCGTTCAAGGCGATAATCGACGGGACCTGCCGCAACGAAGTCTCGAGCCGGCTATCGTATTCGAGAACGAACACCTTTTGTGCATAAACAAGCCGCGTGGAATAGATGTGCATGGGAAAAGCAGCCTGGATACCTGGGTAAAAAGCTACTTGAGCCGGGAAAAGCCGACCTCGCTTTCGTTTCGTCCTGGTCCGGTCCACAGAATCGACCGAAACACGACGGGAGTCGTCTTTTTTGGAAAGACAACGTGGGCGCAGCGCCGAATGAGCGAGTACATGCGCAAGGGTGTGCCGAAGAAGATTTACCTTGCCGTGCTCGACGGATCGCTTCGAAGTCCGACCGTGTGGCGCGATACCCTTTTCCGCGATGAACGCACCCGAAGAAGCGGCACTATCCGCTCGGCGAGCAGAGTTGCGCACCAGACAGAAACTACGGTAGGCAGGGCGCTGAAACGACGGCCCCAGTCGAGAGCCCGCGGACAGGAGGCGGTGACCGGCGTATACCCTATGCTCTGGACCGAAGAGGCAACCCTCGCACTCTGCATAATACGCAGCGGAAAGACACACCAGATTCGTGCACAGGCCGGCCTGCACGGACATCCGCTCAGTGGCGACACCAAGTACGAAGGGAGTAACGACTCCCAAGGATACATGTTACACGCGCTCGCCTTTATTCTCCCCGAATACGATAAAGAACTCGGGCTACACTTTGCATACGCCGAACCATCCGAGGGAGTGCTCGAACGAATCGGATACCGGTTTGGAGCCATCGAGCTCGAACGAATCCTGGAATCGGTAGACCAGGCTGCCGCGACGGTATAATCGTCAGCGTGCGATATGTTATATTCACAGACAGGAAACCCTGTGGTCTTATAGGGAAGAACGTATGAAAATCTTTCGCACTCTGCAGTTTCGATTCCGCGGTGTAGAGGTCTATGCACTGGTGGGCAAGAGCGGCACCGGTAAAAGCTTTCGCGCCCGACTCGTCGCAGAAAAACACGGTATAGACCTCATGATCGACGACGGACTCGTCATCAGAGGCCGAAAAATCCTCGCGGGACGATCGGCAAAACGCGAAAACAATTACCTCACGGCCGTCAAAACTGCGTTGTTCACAGACAAGGAGCACCGCCGGCAGGTGCTCAAGGCAATCGAGCGCGAACACTTCAGACGTATCCTTATTCTCGGAACCAGCGAGAAAATGATCGACCGGATCGTCAAGACGCTTAATTTGCCCCCACCGGTCAAAACGATCGCGATCGAGGAAGTCGCAACCGCCGAAGAGATCGCCAGCGCGATTCATATGCGTCGGACCCAGGGGCGACACGTAATTCCGGTGCCCTCCATAGAAGTAAAACGAAACCACTCGGGCTTCATGACCGAATCGTTGAAGGTATTTCTGCGCAAGGGTGTCGGGTTCTTTCGACGGCAAAAAGTCTACGAGAAATCCGTTGTCCGCCCGGAGTTCAGCCACAAGGGCAGCGTCTCGATTTCAGAGGCCGCACTCGGGCAGATGATATTGCACTGTGTGGAGGAGTACGGGATCAATGCTGATGTGCGGAAAGTGCGCGTTCGCAGTGAACCGAGTGGCTATCGCCTGAAGCTGACCCTCGACATTCCCTTCGGCGAAGAAATGGCAAGCCCGATACACGAACTACAAAGCTATATCGTCGAAAGCATAGAACGATACACGGGCGTCATTATCGAAGAGATGAACATTGTCATCGAAAGCGTCAGCGAACGGCAGCGGCGAAAGCTTCGGGAAAAACAACGGGAAAAGGAAGCCACAAGCGCGGATAAAGACCGGGCTCGAAAGCCGGCTACCCGCGGAAAACGCAAAAGTGAAAATACCCCCGCTGTACTCACGGCGAAAGCCGACGGTGCCAGTGTCGCCGAGGATCGAAGCACGGAAGAACCACCTAGCGACGCGCCCGGACGAAAATCGAAAAAGAAGGCAACGCTCACGCGCGATGAGCATATGCGCCGCGATGACACATCATACATAACACAACCCGGTTCAGCGGATCGCGGCAGCGCACGCGAAACGACGGGCGCCGGCGCTTCGCAAAAGCGCCGAGGAAATCTACCGGTATCGGATTAAGCGAACTCAGTGGTCGATTCGACCGGTCTTCAGGTAGTTGCGTTTTCGTTTCAGAAGGTACGCGAGCGCGTCTTCGACGGTTCTATTCGGCGGCGCAAGCGGCCGGAGAAAATGCTTCATCGTGGCAAACGCATCGGGAAACGGAATCCGGCTGTCCGGATCGAGCGAGGAATGCGCGAAGAGGTAGTCGCCGCACAGGTAGGCAAGGCAGATATCGCGTCCAATATCCTTTCGCTCGGCGAGCTCGTCGAGAGACCCGAGGGACCTTAGCAGCTTCTCCGTGTATCCACGCTCAGCCGATAGTTCGTTGAGACGCGGGACGACGTATCCGGCGATTCCGAACCGCAGCAGCTGCTCAAACGTTTCCCGCGATTTCCCCGACTCGAGAATCTTGAGAAGCTCTTCGGTCATCCTCGAAGGCGAGACGTCGGCGAGAAGGTGTGTGGACTTTTTCATCTTGCGCTTTAGTCGGAAGGTAAGCCGAAATCCGGTTCCCACAGAATATTTGATCGCACGAATAAGCCGCACCGGATCTTCGACGAACATGCGATCAAGCGGGATTACGGGTCGTACCTTCCGCTTCTGAATATCACGGAAGCCATTGGTATAATCGAGGATAGTGCCGTCTTCGGTCGAATAGTAAAGCGCGTTGAGGCTAAAATCCCGACGAAGCGCATCGTCTTCAATGTCGCCGTAAATATTCTGAAAGCCTTCGCTGTCCCGCGAGCGGAACGTTGAAACCTCGATTATCTGGTTGTCTTTAAGCAGAATGTGCACGAGCCGAAACCGTTTCCCGATGACTCGGGAGTTTCGAAAGAGCTTCCGAATACGTCCAGGAGCAGCATCCGTGGCAATGTCGAAGTCTTTCGGCTGCTTGCCCACGAGCAAATCGCGCACGGCGCCACCGACAACATACGCAGTATGCCCTTTCTCGCTGAGCCTGCGGATGATCTTACGCGCCTCGAAGTCGATCTGTTCGGGGGATATACCGTGTTCGTCCTGCGTGTAGATTTCCGCCTGCTTAACGACGGAACCGTCTTCAAGAGTCTTGTATCGGACCAGCAATGAGTGTCTGCACCTTCGCCGGCATTACCGGCATGCGAAGTGTTAGCCTATCGGGTTGTATACTAATGCAGCCAAAGCGCCGGCCGTCAAGTCGTTACACCTCGGTTCGCGAGCGAGGAGCATCCTCAGCGAGCCGGACTCGTATACTCGCGAGCCGCATTCGGTCGCTTGCGAAACAGCAGACCATTCGGCCCGAACACAAGCGCCGGCAGGAAGATGGTGATTCCCACAAGCACGATCGTCCCTCCGCTGGCTACGTTTAACACAAAAGACAGGTAGAGGCCGATCGCCGAAGATCCCGCCCCGACAAGCACGGCGATCGCCATCATACTCGGCAGTCGGTCTGTAAGCATGCCGGCAGTTGTACCGGGAATGATAAGCATGGCAACGACGAGGATTACCCCGACCGTTTCGAGACTCGCGACGATGGTCAGGGTCAGCAGCATCATGAGCCCGTAGTGTATCATCCCGGTATTCATCCCGATCGCGCTTGCGTGCGTAGGATCGAAAGAGAACAGCAGGAACTGCTTGTAGTACACGAACGCGAGCAATAGAGCCAGAGTTCCGGCGATAACCGTCCATATCAAAGCCTCCATTCGAACTCCGAGCACGTTGCCAAAAAGAATGTGCATGAGGTGCGTTGATGTCGCAATCCGACTTATTATGACCACGCCGAGGGCAAATGCGCCGGTAAACACCAACCCCATCGCCGAATCGGCCTTGATTCTTGTGTTACGCTCGAGAGCGCCGATCCCGAGAGCGGTGAGAGCACCACTGATAAACGCGCCGATCGAAAACGGTATAGCCAGCAGATACGCAACCGCGACACCCGGAAGAACAGCGTGACTTATTGCGTCACCGAGCAAAGCCCATCGTTTGAGAACGACATAGCATGACAACACGCCGCAAATGACTCCTACGACAATGGCGGTCAGCAGCGCCCGTTGCATGAAGGCGTAACGGAACGGTTCGGAGATAACGCCTGGAAACAGATTAACCGCCCACATCATTACGCTAATCATGAACTCAATCATGGATTCGAGCACTCGCATAACAGGATTCATTGTCCGCCCCTCCTGACGCTGTGATAGGCACGTTCGAGGCAATCCTGGGTCAGAGTAGTAGCGGCCGGGCCAATATCGATGACCGACCGACTGATCAAAAGCACGGTATCGGCTTTCTTTTCGACCGTCGGGAAATCGTGAGAAATCATAAGAACGGTTTTTCCGGAAGCCCTGACGCGGCTGAGAACATCAAAAAAAAGCGTCTCGGTCAAACGGTCTATCCCGGCAAGCGGCTCATCGAGAAGAAGAAGATCCGCATCCTGGGCAATCGCCCGGGCAAGAAATACCCGCTTTTTCTGCCCTCCAGACAACGCTCCGATCGGACGCGAGGCGAACGAGGCCATATCCACCGCTTCGATGGCCTCCTCGACGCGTTCGTGATGCTCGTGCCTTGCGAAATACGGGGGCATAAACTTTCTCAAGCCGCCTTCCTGCCGCATACGGCCGAAACGCCCGCTTAACACTACGTCGCGAACGGTGATAGGAAAATCCCAGTCGATGTCCGTTTCCTGCGGAACATACGCGATGCGGTTGGAGCGGCGACTTGCATAGACCGATTCTCCGAATACCGAGAGCGTTCCATGGTCCGGACGTTTAATGCCGGTCAGCAACTTAAACAGTGTCGACTTTCCAGCGCCGTTCGGGCCAACAATAGCGATCAGCTCTCCGGAAGAGAGGGAAAACGAAACGTCAACAAGAACATAGCTCGAGTCGTACGAAGCGTACACACTCCGGGCTTCCACCGAGACGTCGTGTTGTGAAGCGCCGTAGTCACTGCGGCCGGATCGATTCTGTTTCTCTACTGCCCCAATCGGTCCCATTTCGTCCTCCGTCGGATGCTCGAAAGCCACTCTATTCTCCGAGATGCTCCATAATCACGCGGGCGTTCTCCCTCATGAGCCCTACGTAGTCGGTAGCTGATTCGTTTTCCACTGCGACTGAATCCACGTACAGCGGGCCGGCCACATTCGCTCCCGTGTCATCGGCTACACTGCGCATATATCGGTCGGAGATCGTGCTTTCCCAGAACACTGCGCGCGGTTGCCGTTCCTCAACAAGATCGATAACCCGCGCGACCAGATCCGGGGTGCCATCTTCCTCGTGGTTCGTACCCCGGATACCTTCGTGGTCGAAGTCGAACGCGTCGGCGAAATACAGGAACGCCATCTCGGTTGTTACGAGCAATCGTTGTTCCTCCGGCAGATCGGCGAACACGTTCTGCAGATCGTCTTCGAGCGTCTCGAGTTCGGCAATATACTCTTCGGCGTTTTCCTCGTATATCGCTTCACCGTCCGGGTCGAGCTCGATGAACGCGTCGCGAATAACTTCAACATAGGAAATGGCCGCTCTCGGATTCATCCACAAATGCGGATCGGATACTCCCTCGTACTCGCCGAGTTGAATCGGGATGGTTGTAAATCCTGTCTCTTCGGCCACCGGAATAACGCGAACATCGTCCTGCGCAGTTTCCCGAACCTGGCTGATCCACTGCTCTATGTCGTAACCGTTGTAGAGCACCAGATCCGCTTCCTCGATGTCAACGAAGTTCCGAGGAACCAGCTCGTACTCGTGAATTTCCGCTCCCGCCGGAGTAAGAGTCCGCACGTCCAGCCGATCGCCGGCGACCTGCGAAGCAAAGTCCGACAGTACCGTGAACGTTGTTGTTACCACCTGAGCAGCCTCGTCGCCCGAGTTTTCGTCCCCGCTTTCCACCCCGCAGCCGGTAACTATAAGCACGAGAAACGCCGCGAGAATTGTTTTGCTCATTTTCAGTGTCCTCTTACGTGTCCTGTTGTGATTCAATACGACATCATGAGAAACAGTATAATTTTGATTTCTCAAAGTCAAGAGTTTGAGTATTCAAAAACACTCGGTTCGAGCCTCAGCTCTCGTGCAAGGCGATCATTGCCATTCTCACGCCGTTCGCGATTTCGTACATCGCTCTGCCGGCGCCGTCGTTCGGGCTGACGGACACCAACGGTTCTCCCCCGTCGGAGGCAGGAACAACGCGTGCATCCAGCGGCACGGCGCCGAGAAAGGGAACTGAAAGCTCTTCCGCCGCCCGCTCGGCGCCTCCCGAGCCGAACATTCGCATGCCATCTTCCGGGTCGCGCATATTTTCGACCACGCCGACAACCGGCGCTCGCATTTTCGCCGCAAAATCCACCGTTCGCCGCGCATCCTGAATTGCCACAGCCTGGGGCGTGCTCACAACCACCACCCCGTCGAGGTCAGGAAGGTACTGGCAAACGGTCATCACCTCGTCTCCGGTACCCGGCGGTGTATCGATAATCATATAATCGAGCTCACCCCAGGCTATATCCTCGAGCAACTGCTTGATAAGGCCGAGCTTCATCGGCCCCCGCCAGATAAGCGCGTTGTACTCACCGTACCCGACAAACCCCACGCTCGCGACAAACAGGTTCTCCCCGGCCTGAATCGGCGGAATATCGGCATTTCCGTTTTCATCGCGCTCGGTATTCTCGAAGCGGGCCTCGTCGAGGCCGAGCATCTTCGGTACGTTCGGCCCGTGAATATCCACGTCGAGCAGCCCCACTCGAGCCCCGCTGTCGGCGAGCGCACGCGCAAGATTCACGCTTACCGTCGACTTCCCGACGCCGCCCTTTCCACTCATTACCGCGATTTTGTAACGCACGGCGCTCATTCTCTCGGTCAGTTTCTCACTTGGTTTCGGTACCATAAACGCCATTCCCCCAGGTTATTCAAAGACGAAGCGCCGCAGCGCGTTCGAGTCGGCCCGTTTCTTGAATTTAAGCTAAAGTCAGCCGTGTTCCGGCCTCAATCTCTGCGGCGCTCGAGCCAGACTGAAAATCGCTTCTCAAAGGCACGTTCACGTGCAATGAACAGATACGAAACTGCCGCAAACAGAAGATATCCGGCAACCACCGCCATTGTGATCCAGAAGTAGACCATATTTCCGGTCTGCCATGTTATAACCGGTAGATTAATGCTCAGGATAAGCGGAATAACCAGCAAAAAGGTAAGACCGGAAGCGTAGGCGTAGTCGTTTGCGACCGGTGTCTCGAAATCGGGGTCGAGCACCCGAACCAGGGCAAGCCCGGTCGTCAGCGTACCGGTGGAAACGCCGAATATCAGGAGAGTACGAATAAACCGATGCTGCGTATCTCGGAAAATTCTTGAACACATCCATGGCACGATTGCAAACACTGCTCCGGCTCCGACTATGGCAAGTAACAGAATGGGAACGATATATTCGAGTACCACTACCAGCGAAATCGCACCGATGCCGGCCGCGACCATAATATCCACGGATAGCCCGCTAAGCCGATTCAGTGTATGCGACTCAAGCAGATACTCAAGACCGAGTCCACGCATGATCTGCTTAACAACGAGCGACATCATCGCGGCGAATATGAAGCTGATGCCCCAGAGATTAGTCGCGAGATCCGAGCCGAGCGGCCCGATCTGAGACAACGCCGCTTCCAGCCCTGTCAGAAGAAGGAACGCAAGTAAATAGCTGACGAGCACCATCGCCGTGTTGAACGTCATCGAGTCGATCGCCTCACTCTCGGTGGTGAGGTAGGAGCCTACAGGCCGAGTTCCGTTGCGATAGACGCCGGTTTTCACCCGGTCGGTTTGCAGTACGCCGGCCTCCTCCGGGCTCACCCAGCCGTGACGAAGGCCGTAATTGATCAGAAACACCCCGCCGGCGCACGAAAGAAGAAACCCGACCGCCGCAAACGTAAGACCTACGCTACCTGCGCCGCGAATGCCTGCAGATTCCCACCCCTGTCCTATCGAAAGCGCCTGCCCCGGCCCCTGCGCAAAACCCAGGGGGAGAAGAAATCCGAAGCTGTGATAGAGGTCCGGCATAATCGTGCGTATAAGCAGGAGGGTAAGCAATAATCCGATTGCCGCCTGGACGGCGAATTGGGCGATGATCGAGACACTCGTACCGAATATGCGACCATCACCTTTCTCGCCTCCCGGGGCCGACGGACGTATAGCCATTGCAACGAACGCAATACTGAGCAGATGATAGGTCAGCATCTGCAAATTCTCGCTTGTCATTCCAAGGTGTGGTAGCACAAAGTTATATAACGGGAGCAGTAAAAGCCCCGCGGTGAGCGCGTTGGGAACGAGATACCGCTGAAGAAGGCGTATACGCACCCGCAACGCGGTTGCTGCAAGCATTGCAAGCGCGATGATTCCCAAGTCGACAAAAATACTCCAACTGAACCCCATTAACTCCCCCGAAGACCGGTCGACACCCGATTGATTCCAAAAACGTGCTGAGTATACTACGCGTTGTAATGACGACGAAAGGACAAGATAAGCCAGGCCCGTGGACCCCGAAGGAGCGCCGCCGGTTCTTTGGTTTTTTGCGCGAAGTATTCGGATTGTGGTTACATTGGAAATTCCAGCTTCGTTTTCGTAATAAGGAAGTGCTCAACGGCCTGAAGCCTCCGTACCTGCTGCTCCCGAACCACGTGGGGTTTTGGGATCCGTTTATCGCGGGCCTGCCCATTCGCCACCCGATACACTTTATGGTCGCCGACAGCAACTACCGGTCTCGCATTCTACGCTGGCTGCTCAATTATATTGAAGCTATCCCGAAAACCAAAAGCCGCAGCGATATGGAAAGCGTCAAGCGCATGCTTGCAATCCGAAACGCCGGTGGAGTCATCTGCATCTTCCCGGAAGGACGTCGCACCTGGGATGGGCGTTCACTTCCACTTATTCAGTCGACCACCAAGCTCATTAAACTTTTGAAGATTCCGGTCATAACCACCGTGTTCGATGGTATGTACTTCAGCCATCCGTGTTGGGCTCCTTCGATCCGACATGGGCCTGTATCGGTAACGTACCATCGGTTGTTCGACGGCCCCGAGCTCCGGCATCTTTCCTCGGATGCCATTCAGGATCGTCTTTCGCAGGCGCTTGCGCACGACGACCACAGGAGCCAGGCACAAGCTCCATCGCCTTACCGCTCGGCTCACCAAGCGGAGTTTCTCGAACGTGCGCTCCACACGTGTCCATCTTGTTACGCGGTCGGGCAAATGTATTCGAAGCGAAGCCGCTTCAGCTGTAAAAACTGCGGCTACAGCGTACACTACACCGAGTTCGGTTCATTCCAGACCGACTCGGATATCGGGTGCTTCAAGTCGCCCGCGGAATGGAACGATTGGCAGATAGCTCACCATCTCGATCGCATTTCGAGGATAGAGAGTGATGATTTCGAGCAGGAAGTGCTCACCAGCTGGGGTCTTGAGCTCGCAGTCGGGGCCCGGTCACTCCCGGTCGAAGCAGCAGGTTTCGGCTCGATGCGTCTGTACCAGGACCGAATGGAGTTTCTCTGCCGAAGACCAAGACGAGCGCTATTGCGAGAGCGCGGTCGTTTCGCCGACACCAGGTTCACCCGAACCGACCGGGGCATTCTGTTTGTGTTCCCGCTCGTTCATATCTCAGGCTGGAACGTGCAGAACAAGGAGCATTTCGAGTGGTACTACGATCGGCAGCTATTCCGGATTCGTGATCCGCTTGGACGATTTTCCGGCTACAACTGGTATTCGTTCGTAAATATACTCAACGGCAAACATCCCCAGGCAGCACACCTCGACGCGTCGTACTTCGTTCGCCCGGAGAATCCCGCCCGGCTTGTCCCGTGCCCGCCGCCTGCCGTAGAGTAAGGCGATGAGTCTCATTTCCCCGCGCGTTCTCAAAGGCTTCCGGGACACTCTTCCCGAATCGGAACTTGTCCGGCGCACCCTTACGTCGCACCTCGAATCCGCCTTCCGCCGATTCGGGTATGTGCCGATCGATACCCCGACACTCGAGTACACAGAGGTGCTTCTCGGTAAAGGCGGCGGTGAAACGGACAAACAGGTATTTCGTTTTACTGACCACGGTGGGCGCGACGTATCGATGCGATTTGACCTTACCGTACCCTTCGCCCGCTACATGGCAGCCCACCTCGGCGAGCTGTACACGCCGTTCCGTCGCTATCATATCGGTAAGGCGTGGAGAGGGGAAAATACTCAGCGGGGCCGATACCGGGAGTTCGTGCAGTGTGACTTTGATATCGTAGGAGTCGACAGCGCCTCGGCGGATGCGGACACGCTCCTTACTGCGATAGAAGCATTCCGCGTTCTCGGTGTCGAGCGCGTCCGGTTGCACGTGGCCCACCGCGGACTTTTCAACCGTTTCCTGTCTACGCTTGGTGTCGTCGAAAAGAGCGGCGATATCCTTCGCACCGTCGACAAGCTGCGAAAAACCGGGAGGGACAAAACCGAAGCCGATCTGACTTCACTCGTCGGATCCGAGACCGCCCGCCGTATCCTCGAGTATGTGACCGCGGATGGTCCGGCTGACGATGTAATCGACAACATCGAAACCCTCGCCGGCGGTCCCGCCGAAGATACCCAACGGATTCGCGCCGTGTTCTCAGCCCTCGAAGAA
>JBKGYS010000020.1:0-24087 GCA_046545955.1 Spirochaetales bacterium
GCGGCGGCCAGAGCAAGAGCGTGTACTGGAACCAGATGAAGGCCAATATTGTCGGCCTTCCGGTGAGCGTTATGCGCGTTCCGGATGCCGAGCTTATCGGAAACGCCGCGGCGGGGTTTACCGGGCTCGGCGTCTACCCGACGATCGAAGAGGCCGCGGCGGCGCTCGCGCGAATCGAACGCACGTTCGATCCCGAGCCGGATGCCACGGTACGATACGAGGACATTTTTTCGCGTTACATAAGCCGATACGAGCGCCTTCGACACGCGCTCGCCGACGGGACCTAGCATACTCGGGTGTCCCCCAAAATGGAGGTTGCATTCGTGTTTGGCGATTCTATCCCATCCACGGTATACTGTAGCTTGTAGTCGGGGCGGGCGGTTACGCGTAACTGGGTTCGTGCGATTGGGTGCCTTGTTGGCCGCACACGTGAGCTTCGCGTAGCCGATCGCCGGAACGTGGTAACGAAGTCGGAGGCCGCGCGAGTGTTTTTTTTATTCGGATATCCATTCATTTTTCTTCTCCCGTTTTTTCTGGCGCTATTGGCGGTTCGAGCCGGGTCGCGCTATTTCTCTCAGACAGGTGTACACCGACCGGTCGGTGGTTGGGGGGCCGGCGCGGATGCTTTTCCGGATGATGCCCGCACGCAGCGAATTCGCGGGATAGAAGCGAGAGTTTTTAAGCTTGCCTATCGGCTGCACGGTAGAATTACGGTATCCGATGTTGTCGTCGATACCGGTTTGAGCGTCGACGAGGCCGAACGGATTCTCGAACGCATGGTCGACAATCAGCGCGTCAGAATGGAAGTAACCCGGTCGGGTCTCATGGTCTACGAGTTCCCCGAGCTCATCGCTCGCCTTCAGGGAGACTACGAGCGGCCGGACGGAGAGGATCAGGACGCTGTGCGGTCTCAAAAGGGCAACGAAGGGGACTCCGAGCCCCGGTCGAAGCAAACGCGTAAACGGTCGGCCTGAGAACGGTGGGTAATTCGCGCAGGTATCCGGCGGAGCGAATAAGCGTATTCGACATTTTCAAAATTGGAGTCGGCCCGAGCAGTTCTCATACCATGGGCCCATGGCGCGCAGCGCAGCGGTTTGCTCAAACCCTTGAATCCCGCGTTGGTGCCGACGCGATAAGCCGGGTGTCACGAATCAGGATTGACCTGTACGGCTCGCTTGCGAAGACCGGAGTCGGCCATGGAACCGATTTTGCCGTCATTTTAGGGCTCGAAGGCTACGATCCGGTCACCGTGGATGTTCTCTACGTGTCGAAGCAGTCTCAGTCGGTCAGGGATCGCACCGAGATTCGATTGAACGGCGCTAACCCCGTCCGCTTCGACTACCGGCGCGACGTGTGCTTTCATCGTGACCAGGTGCTCGAGTACCACCCGAACGGCATGCAGCTTGTCGCCGAGATAGACAACCTCGTGTTCTCGCGGCGTTACTACTCAATCGGAGGTGGATTCGTCGTTCAGGAAGGCGAAGAAGACACCGGACGGGAGCGCGTGGATCTTCCCTTTCCCGTCGACTCGGCCGAACAGCTGCTTTCCTGGTGCCACAGGGAAGGCCGGCGCGTGTCCGATATTGTTCGCGCGAACATGCGCTATTGGCACGGCGATTCGGCGCTCGAGGAGGGACTGCGTCGCATATCCGCGACCATGCTCGAGTGCGTATATAACGGAATTCGGGCGAGTGATGTGCTTCCCGGAGGCCTCGGCGTGCACCGTCGGGCGCCGCGACTCGCTCGCAGCTTGCTCGGTGACACTTTGCCTTCGACGCCGTCTGAGCTTCTCTCGCGCATTCGCGAACAGGCAGCGCGCGGCCTTTCGTCGGGTGGTGGTTTTGAACAGGTCACGCGTTGGGTCAGTTGCTTCGCGCTCGCGGTAAACGAAGAGAATGCCGGGTTCGGCCGGGTGGTTACCGCTCCGACAAACGGTGCTGCGGGTGTTATCCCGGCTGTGCTGCTCTATTATCGCGGCTTCTTTCCGGAGGCGAACGAGGAGGGGATCGAACGGTTTCTTCTTACCGCCGGAGATATCGGAAGCCTGTTCAAGAAAGGCGCGACGATAAGCGCAGCGATGGGTGGATGCCAGGCCGAAATAGGAGTCAGCTCGGCAATGGCCGCTGCTGCCCTTACGGAGGTAGGCGGTGGCACGCCCGAGCAGGTGCTCCAGGCGGCCGAGATTGCCATGGAGCACCATCTTGGCATGACGTGTGATCCGGTCGGCGGGCTCGTGCAAATCCCATGCATTGAACGAAATACCATGGGCGCCATGAAGGCTATCACCGCATCGAATATTGCCCTCGCCGGCGACCCGTCCCAAGCTAAGGTGAGTCTCGACCAGGTTATCGAAACCATGTGGGATACCGCGCGGGATATGAATGTACGGTACAAGGAGACAAGCGAGGGAGGCCTCGCGGTGCATATTCCGATAAACGTTATTGAATGCTGATGGAACTGTCCGCCTGTAACGCGCTATTCTTAGTTGTACGCAAAGGAGCGTGGACGCAGGACCTATGACCAATATTCACTCAGCCGCCGACGGGGCAACGCCCGATGGGCCCGGCCGAACGCCCGCATTCGCCTTCCCGGCGCTCGCGCTGGTGCTTGCCGTCGCGGTTTTCGCCGGTTGTGACACCGGTCAAAGCGATGCCGCTGAAGATCGTGAAGACGAATCCACAACCGTGCTCGATGAGCCGTTTCTACGGTTTTCCTTCGGTACGGTTACCCGTGAACGCGCCGATGGCGCTGAATCCCTGCAGGTCGGCGAGACGGTTCGCAGCGACGACCTGGTGCGGCTTGGCTCAAGCGCAGTTGCAGAGTTCCAGTACGCGAATGCGGCGTTAATCCGCGTTGACGGGCCCGCAGAGTTCAGAGTTTCAACACGCCGTGACAGCGGCGGAGTAAGGATTCTCATCATCGACCTCATGGAAGGAAGCACGATCGTTCGGACGGCAGAGGATGCGCCCGATCGCAATGTACGGGTACGTACCGACTCGGGCATCGTACAGTCGCAAGCAACGCGGTACTCGGTCTCACGCGGGAAAGCCGGCGACACGATTGTCAGCGTCGCCGAGGGACAAGTTCGCGTGCTGCCGAGTTCCGTTGATCCGGACGACCTTTCGGATCTTACCGCTGCGGAAGATGTGCTGTCGGTGCTCGGAGAGATCAGCGACAGCTCGGTGTTCGTCGACGCCGACGGGGAGGTAAGGATTCGCCCCGAAGATGTCGAGCTCGCGAGCAGTATTCTCCGGGATATGCGCGAGCAGTTACGTCGTCATCGAGAGGCTGAGCGGCCCGACGCTGAAGAGCTCAGGACCGTAACGACACTGCTGCGTTATGCCCGGGATCGCATCGCGGAGGCTGGACCGCAAATCGGGGCGGCTTCCGAAGAGCGCCTTGAGCGTATAGATACATTCAGCGACAGGTCATTCCTTTCGATCGATGAGGACGCTGCAGACTCACCGGCCGGGGATCTTTCACGGCTGCGGGTTGAAACCGATCCGGCCGATGCCGAGGTGTATCTCGACGGCCTGCCGATCGGCGACGAGATCTTTTCGTCGCTGTTCGAGCCTGGGGAGACGGTTCGCCTGGAGGTTCGACGCCGGGGATACGAGACCGAAGAGGTGGAAGTAACATTCGAGGATGGCTTGGACGAGTCGATATCGGTGTCGCTTTCCCGGCTCGAACCCGATGTATCGGATACCGAGCTGGTTTCCGCGATTGAAGATGGGCAAGCCGATGTCGTTCGCCGCTTTCTCGAAACGGGAGGCGATCCCGACCGTGCCGTCTCGGACGGCAATTCTCCTCTGGAGTTATCCTTTGGTGCCGGCCGACCGATCAGCGAAATCATCGGAAGCTTTACACCGCACTCCGACATCGTCGACGAGCTGCTACAGGCGGGAGCAGATCCGGATTCGGTGTTCTCCGGACGTGAATCTGCCGAGTCGAGTTTAACGCCGCTCTCGAGCGTGATCCTCGCGGGCCTGTATCGGTCGGACGTCGACTACGAACTTATCGATCGGCTGCTCGAAGCCGGTGCGACGCCTGACATAGTCGTAGAGACCGGAGAAATGAGCGTTACCTCGGTCGCGCTTCCGATAATTATCGGGATCGAACAGGGACGTGTTGAGCTCCCGTTGCTCCGAAGGCTTATAGAAGCGGGAGGCGATGTCTCGCGAACCGTTGTTTACGATGGACGCCTTCTCAGTCCACTGTCGACCGCCCTTGCCCTCGGCGCCGATCACGGGTACGACCCGGCGGATGTCGTGGACGTTCTCGCCGACGCGGGAGCATCGCTCACACAGCGGGTGAGAATCGGCGGCTCCGTGTGGACTCCGCTCGAATTTGCTGAGGAAGCCGGTCTTGAACAGTCGGCGGAAGTTCTACGCGATAATGGAGCATAAAAAAAGGGCGTACCGGGAAGCAAAACCCGATACGCCCATCTGAACCACCGCACCTATTCGTTGCAAACAAGCGGGGTCACTTTACCGTTCTTCTATCTCCCCGTCGCGCCAGATACCGGCTCGTTCCTCGTCGTCGAGGGTAGGAATACGGAATTCCATTCCCGGGTGAATTAAGTCAGGGTTGTCGGGATCACGAAGCATATCCCGGTTGGCTTCGTAGAGCCGTTGCCATTCCCACGGGTCGTCGTAGACGAACTCGTACTCTGCAATACGCCAGAAACTGTCCCGACGATCCGGAATACGCCGGACTTCGTAGTACTCCGGAAGCTCCGGAGTGTCCTCTTCCTCTTCTTCCTCCTCCTGAGCCTCGCGATAGCGCTCACGAAGCGATGCGATCAGATCATCGTCGAGTACGTCGAGTACGTCGCGAAACTGCTCGCGCGAGTCAACGTATTCCTCGTCGTCGTACAGATCCTGGCCTTCGTCGAAAAGGCTTTCGGCTTCATCGAGTTCGTCTTCATAAAACTCGGAAATATCGAAACCTTCTGCCTCGTCGAGGCGGCGCTCTGCGAGTGTTCGGGCGTTCGCCGCGCGGAAGCCGTCCCGCTGCCGCTGCGCTTCGGCCCGCGCGCGTTCGAGCGATTCCTCGGCCTCACCGACGAGTTCTTCGGCTTCATCGTAGTCGCCATCTTCAAAGGCTTCTTCTGCCTGCCGGCGCAACTCCTGGGCGCGCTGATAGTCTTCGGTTTCAACGAGCAGATTCTGCGCGACTATCGGCGCAGCGGCGACGAACATGACGATCGCCGCGACTATTCCGGTTTTGATCAATTTCATGTCGTCCCCCTTAATCCTCATCCTCGATTTCTTCTTCTTCCTCTTCTATCTCTTCCTCGAGATCGCTTGCTTCCTCTTCCGCCTCCTGTATGCGTTCGTCGAGACGATCCAGGGCGGCTTGCGCTTCGTCGCGACGTTCTTGCGCGCGCGTGGAGCTTTCGTCGAAGCGGGATTCGGCGTCGGCGAAGGTGCTATGGGACTCCCGGTAGGAGCCGGCCTCGTTCAGCTCCACCGCCTGGTCGAGAAGCTCCTCAGCCTCTTCGAATATGCTTGCTGCCGCGGTGCGAGCGCGTTCGTCGATCGCCTCCTGGCGAGCGTCTTCTACTTCGCTCTGGCGGTCGACGAGCAGGACCGAGAATCCACGGTCGATAACGACTTCGAACCGTTCGATTGCCTGCTCGTACAGATCGGCCGCTTCCTGCGGGTCCTCAGCGGTAATGTCCTCGGCGCTCGAGTATGCATCGTCTCCCAATTCGTACTCTTCTTCCTCGTAGGTCTCTAACTCATACTCGAGGATTTCAGAGCGCAGCTCTTCGGCTTCGGACTGAAGTTGTGATAAATTATCAGGTGCTTCCGTAACCTCCGGTTCATCCTCCGGTGGCGTCGCGCACGCTGCCGCAAAAAGCAGCAGCGCCACGGCGGTGAGCGCATATTTCAGTGCTTTCATTTCTATCCTTCCTTCTCACCCGTGTATTTTCTCTCCGCGCCGGACGTTTCCGTATCGCTGCGATATTTGAATACGGATTGCCGACACGGTCAACGGTATGGTTTCGTTCACACAACTGCCAGAATACTACCATATATTCATTTCGGCAAAAGGGTGTACGCATACCCGAACAGGAGAGTTACGCAGTACGCCGGCGGGCAACCCCCGGGAAGTGCACGCTTGCTCTACGCGGGGCTTCGGTTCGAAGTGGATCGAGTCTACCGGCCGCCTTAGGTGTCAACCGCCGCGGGTAGCTTGGGGTTCAAGCTTCGATTACTGTCCACCACCATGGTGGTGTCAACCGCCACGGGTAGCTCGCTTGCCGTTGTCGCTTCCTGCCACCTATAGTGAGCCCCGTGGCGAAGCGAGAAAAGCAGTGGGAGCAGCAGACGGTTCTTGACCTCGAATACGAGGGAAGGGGAATCATTAAGCCGGAAGGACTTGTTATCTTTGTGGACGATGTCCTGCCGGGTGAGGTTGTCGATGTCTGTGTCTATAAGTGGAAGAAGAAATTCGGGTTTGCCCGGGTAACGAAGTGGCACAAGACCTCCCCCGAGCGAATTACTCCTTTTTGCCGCCATTTCGAGCACTGTGGAGGGTGCCGCTGGCAGTATCTAAGGTACGAACGGCAGGTTCGCTGGAAACAGTATTTCCTCGAGCAGGTATATCGGCAGCTCGCTCCCGACGTCGATCTGCCGGCCATGGACGCTCTGCTTCCGGCGCCATCCGATCGACGATACCGCAACAAACTGGATTTCAGTTTCTCCGACCGCCGCTGGTTGACCCCTGAGGAGATCGACAGCGGTGAGCGCTTCTCTGACCGAAACGCACTCGGTTTTCATGTACGTGGACATTTCGACAAGGTGCTCGAAATCGAAGAGTGTCACCTGCAGCCCGAACCGTCGAACGGGATACGAAACGCAATCGCCGACTACGCCCGGGAGCGTGAGTTTTCATTCTTTAATCCCAGGAATAATACCGGTCTCCTTCGATCGCTCATTATCCGCACCTCGCGAGGCAGCGCAGACGCGCCCGCGGAAGTTATGGTTATTATCGTGTTCGCAGCTTATAACCGCGCCGCCTGCGGCGAGCTCGTTTCGTTCCTGTCGAGCCGATTTCCTTCGATAACCTCTCTGTACACGACGGTGAACACGGCCGGAAATGACTCTATCTCGCACTGTACGATGGAACTGCAATATGGAGCTCCGCATATTACCGAGTCGATAGACGGTATTGAGTTCGCAATCGGACCGAAGACATTCTTTCAGACTAATCCCGATCAGGCGAGTGAGCTCTACCGTTTGGTGCTCGACTGGGCAGCGTTGGACGGAACGGAAACAGTATTCGATCTGTACTGCGGAACCGGCAGTATTTCGCTTCTCGCGGCGCAACGGACGAAGGAGGTACTCGGTGTCGAAAGCGTTCCGGAGGCTATAGCCGGCGCGCGGTACAACGCCGAACACAACGAAATCGACAACGTGCATTTTGTCACCGGTGAGGTGGAGAAAGTGCTCGAGGACGGTTTTCCTGGCAACCACGCCCGAGCTGATCTGGTCATTCTCGATCCTCCGCGGGCGGGAATGCATCCGAAGGTCGTGCAGACGCTGCTCAACGAGCTCCCGCCTCGAATTATCTACGTAAGCTGTAAGCCCTCGACGCAGGCACGCGATATAAAAATGCTCAGCGCAGCCTACGAGGTGAAGCGAATGCGCGGAGTCGACATGTTTCCACAGACGTATCACATCGAAAGCGTGGTCGAGCTTGTGCGCAAAGGCGAGGTATAGCGCGAATGTGGGGATTCGAGCCTCTGTTGGGTGTACTCGAGCGGCACCTATCGTCCGGCGAAGTCGTTGTGCGTTGCCCTTGATAAACTTGACAGCCGTGCTCGGGGTCCATACGCTCTTATCATGCTGGCAGAAGTGCTGACCGAAGACCTTGTCAAGCCCGGGCTACAGGCGCGGACCAAAAATGACGTTATCGTTTCCATGCTGGATGTGTTGTACAAGACCGGCAAGGTCCGCGATCGCGATGCGGCGCTGCAGGCGCTTATGGACAACGAAGCGCGGATGTCCACCGGGATGGAGCACGGGATTGCGATTCCGCACGCGAAAACCGAGGCGGTTGATGAACTGCTCGCCTGTGTGGCGGTAACCAGGAAAAAAATCGATTTCGAAAGCCTGGACCGAAAACCGGCCCGGATATTCATTATGACGCTTTCGCCGAAGGGCAGTACCGGTCCGCATATACGGTTTCTCGCCGAGGTCAGTCAGCTTCTCAAGGACGAAAAGAAACGAAAGCAGGTGCTCGCTGCGCGATCGGCTTCCGATCTGCTCTCGGCACTGCTCGAACCATCGAAAACCGAGTAGACTTCCCGCCGCACGTATGCGCTTGTCGGGCCTCGACTCGCGTCTTATCAATTCAATGGAATCAATTCAATGGATCGCAAGCCCTCGGTTCTCGGCGAATCGGCACGCTCATCCAGCCCGCCGGCGTCGAATCACCGTCTCGAACCAGACCACGCCGAGCGAAGCGGCAAGCACTCCGGTAGATAAAACCGTAATGAGCAACCCCGTCGAAGCGATCTCCGTGGTCAAGTTCGCGGGCGTCGCGGATACGCCGGAAGCGGTATGTCCGAGCACCGCGACGATACCGTTTGCCGTCACGTGCGCGATGATCGCCGGTAATACCGAATCGCTTCGGTAGCGTATGTAGCCGAAGACGAGTCCAAAGATAATCCCAGCACCTATCTGGACAGGTATGAGATGGACCATCCCGAAGAGTAACGCGGTAAACGCGATCCCGAATACCGGCCCGAGCGCATGAACTGTTATCGGCTGAATGATCCCGCGAAACACGAACTCTTCACAGATCCCCGCAACGAAGGCCACCGTCACGATTACCACCGCAAGATTCGCCTCGAGAACGAGTTCGGCTATCCGTGCGTAGTCTCCGAGCTCCGCATCGAATAATGAGAGCACACTCCCCTGGACCATTTGAGCGCCGAGTGTAAGCACAATAACCGGCCCGGTTACCGAGATCGCTCGAGAGGCACGACGCCTGTCGAAACGCGGCGTCCACAGTCCCACCGCCGCGGCAACCGCTGCGATAACAGCAAGCGCGAAAAGCTGGGAAATTCCGGTGACCGCGAGCAGGTATTCCGCTCTCGCCTGAATCTCCTCGGCGAGAGGCTGATCGAAGACGCCGTCGACCAGCAGCGAAGCGGCTATGGAGGCGAGCAGCTGTACCCCGGGAAAAAGCGCGGCGAGTATAAGCGGGAACATCAGATAAAAGGATCTTGAGCGAGTATCGATTGTGGGTAGCATAGGGATACATCGGGACGATAGATCGCCCGGGCGTCGAGGTCAAGCCGACTGCCGTGTCCCCGGGCCGGTGTCCCGGTCGCCCTTCGTCGGCTGGCGGCTGAATGAGATTTCCGGAATTCTGTCAAGACCAATATTGCTTGACGGAAGTGAATTTGTCACCCAATACTATCGATCATCGAACGTTGGAAGAGCGTTGGGGAGGTTCAAAACACGTATGACAGAAATGATGAGGCACGTTCCCGGTAAGATCTTTTTATCGGCGATACTCGTGTCGGTTATTGCGTTTATCGCTATTTCGTTTACCGGGATACTCGATGAGCCTACGCTCTTATTCGGGTGGATGACGCCGCCGTTGTGGATCGGTATGGCGTTCACGATTTTCTGGCTAATCTGTTATTTGATCTACTTTTTCTTCTTCTGGCCGTTTCGATAGGCGGCTACCGACAGGAGTTTACATAGATGGCAGTAATTCTAGTATCGCTTCTGCTCTTTGGAGCCGTGATTATCGGGATGGCCGCCTACGGCTATAAGATTTCCGCGAAAACCGCCGAAGACTACATGCTCGGCGGTCGTACCATCGGGGTTGTTGTAATGTTCTTCTTCGTGCTCTTCGCTATTTCGAGCGCGTGGACGTTCTACGGCTTTCCCGGAGTGTTATATGTTGATGGTCCCGGCTACGTCGCGTTCATCTGGGGCTCGGTGCTCGGGTTTGCCGCCCTTTACATGTTTCTCGGACCGCGACTGTGGGCCATCTCGCGTATCAACCGATTCCTCAGCCCCGTTGAAGTGCTCGCCGAGCGCTACGAGTCGAAGGCGCTGCGGGTGGTGCTGTCGCTTTCCATTCTCGCGTTCGTTGTTCCCTATATCGGAATCCAGCCGCTTGGCGTCGGGGCGGGTTTCGAGGCGCTCACCGGTCTACCGTCGATCTACGGCGCTGTCTACACGGTTGTCCTGCTTGTCGCCCTGGTAGTTCTCGGGGGCATGCGCATTGTCGCCTGGGTCAATATCTTTCTCGGCGTCGTATACATTACCGCGCTTCTCGGGTCGCTTATCTGGGTGGTGAACGCCGCTCCCGAGCTCGCCGACGGAGGTCTCGTAGCAGCCGCCGAAACCCTTCAGGAAAACAACCCGGAGCTTCTGAGTAACCCGGGGCCATTCGGTGAATACACCGGCATTCTTTTCGCGGGCACGTTCTTTGTCGGACTACTCGCGTTTTCCTGGCCGCATGTTGTCATCGGTACCATGACCGCTCGCGACAAAGGGCTTTTCAAGTGGTTTCCCCTTCTGATTTTCGTGTTCGGAGGGCTCTTCTTCTACGTGATCCCGTTCCTGTGGGGCTCCTTGGTCGCCCCGGCTATAATCCCTTTTGCAGAGCTCGAGGAAATGGCCGCCGAATCCGGCCTGTCGATTCAGGAGGAAGCCGACAGAGTCGTACAAACGATTATCCAACGAGTACTCCCGGCCTGGGCCGGTGTATTTGTGCTCATGGGGGTGATCGCCGCCGCGGTAAGTACCGCTGCGGTTCAGCTTATGACATCGAGCGTTATCGTCGCGCGCGACGTTGTACAGGGGATCTTCAGGCCACACGCGAAAGACCGCGAAGTATCTAACTATGCTCGCTGGAGTGTGGTCGTGATCGTTTTGCTGTCGCTGTCGCTTTCGATCTGGAACCAGGGCGCTATGGCCTTCTACCTGACCGACGTCAGCGTACCGGGTTTCGCGCAGTGGGCGCCCGCGCTCGTAGGCGGTCTGTTCTGGAAACGCGCCACAAAGCAGGGGGCGGTGGCCGCTACAGCAAGCGGCGTCATCTATCTTGTGCTCGGTCTTATCGTCACAGTTGACGGTGCGCGTGTGCTACTTTTCGACCTGCATCCGGTAATTCCGACGATCGTGTTGAATTTCATCGTATTCGTCGTCGTGAGCCTTCTCACGCCGAAGCCGGGCGATGCGGTTATTTCGCAGTACTTCGACGAACCCGACGAATATCTCAAGGCGGAAGCGTAGCACTTATGAAGACGTGGAGACTCTTATACAACCCGGATGGGGACGCAGGTGATATCGTTTCCTTCGGTGCGGCGCTCGCCGAAGGCCGCATCGTTGGCAAGTACCAGCTTTCAAACGAGGCGCTTTCCGACGCGGTGGTCATACAGACCGTCAAAAGGAAATCCATTGTCGCGGGGGCGGACATATCGATCGACCGCAAGCGGGCGGAAAAGGAGAATATCGATGTAGCCTTCGCTCCGAGACAGGGGCGACGGGGCGCAAAGCCGGTTGGAAGCATATTTCTTTCCGAACTCATGGCTAACTCGTCGCCGAAGTTCGAAGCCGTACAGCGCGATCCGGAGGAACCGGCCGCGCTTATCTATACATCGGGCACAACGGGCAAACCGAAGGGCGTGGTGCTCAGCCACAAGAACTTCTTGAGTCAGTGCCGTGACGTCAACGAGCATATATTCCCTTTGTATTCGACTGATCGGATCGTGCTCGTTCTCCCGCTTTACCATATCTATGGGCTCGCGAACGGGCTCATCGCCGGAGCGTATTTCGGCTGTGCTATGAGCCTCGTACCGCAGTACAGCCCGCAGAAGCTTCTGGATAATATTTGCGATGTGCAGGCGACCTGTCTGATCGCAGTACCGATCATGTATACGCACCTGGTAACGCTCGCCCGACGGAAGAAAGCCGAGATTCCGAAGAGTCTTCGTATTTCGGTCTCGGGTGGAGCTCCGCTACCGTTGGAGACGCTCAAGGAGTTCGAGCGGGTTTTCGACACAAGGATACTCGAAGGCTACGGCCTTACCGAGTCGACGAGCGCGGTTTCACTCAACGAGTCCGGCGATAACTTTCGGCCGGGCAGCATCGGGCCGGCGGCGCCGGGGGTGAAAATGGCCATTTTCGATGAGAACAACCAGGAAGTTCCCGATGGAACCGAGGGGGAAATCGTGATACGCGGGGATGTGATTACCCGGGGATACTGGAATCTGCCGGACGAGACCGCCGAGACTGTCATAGATGGCTGGCTTCACACCGGTGATCTCGGCTATCGCGATGGAGACGGTTATTTCTTTATAACGGACCGGAAGAAGGATCTCATTATTCGCGGTGGCTACAACATCAGTCCGCGCGAAGTGGAGGAAGTGCTCTACGCGCATCCGGCTATCGACGAAGCGGCGGTGATCGGGGTTCCCGACAAACGCGGCGAGCAGGTTGTGAAGGGCTTTGTCGTGCTGAAGGAAGGCGAGAGCGCCTCGGAGAAAGACGTTCTCGAGTACTGCTCGGCCCATCTGACCGGGTACAAAGTGCCTCGAAGCGTGGAAATTGTGGACTCGCTGCCGAAAAGCGCTACCGGGAAGGTGCTGCGGAAAGAACTTCGCGGCGAAAGCAGCGAAAGCGACAGAATGATTATACAAGAGGTGTGACCGTGGCATTAGGATTGTTCAAGAGGCGAAAGCCGGGGGAAGGGGAAGCGCAGGCATCATCGTTTCACTCGGATGAGCCAATGTCTCTCGGAGTTATGCTCGAAGAAACAGTGCGCCGGTTTAAAAAGAAGGAGGCGCTTGTTTACGAGGGGAAAACGTATACGTATCAGGATGTCGACGCGCAAGCCAACCGGGTCGCAAACGGGCTTCATAGTCTCGGAATCGAGCCCGGCGACCGGGTAGCGATAATGCTTCCGAACATCCCGGAGTTTGCGTTCTCGTTTTTCGGAATACAGAAACTCGGCGCTGTCGCGGTGCCGTTCAACACATTGTACAAAGGGCGAGAGATTATCCACATACTCAACGATTCCGGAGCGAGGGCGGTTATTACCCTTACGAACAGCGCTAACCTTTTCAACGAAATTAAAAGCGACTGTCCGAACTTCGAACACCTGATTCTTACGGGACAACGCACCCTCGTGTTCTTTGAGCCGGGAGGTACTGCAAACGTGCAGGTGGTTTGCGAACAGTCTGCGTTCGCAGGCGAGGACGACATTTTCCGAAAGCTTGGTGAAGTGTTCGTACGGACGTTGCAGCAACTTGGAGTCGACAATGCGTGGTATAAGCATCAGGGAGCCATTCGAGTCGGCGGGAAGAAGATCGCCAACATCGTCATTAGTGAAATAGAAAATCTCTACGTGGTAAACGCCGTCTGCTTCCTTGAACCCCTGAACACCGACGACTTCTTCAAGGTGGTCTATGTCACGCCGGAGCTCAAGGACAAGGTGGTCGAGCCGATGACCAGCGTCCAGGAGGAAACCGGGTCCGTGCCTGGGCTCGAGCGCTTTCGTGACGTATTGGCCGAGCATTTACAAGGTGTAATAGGAATCGAACTCGTCTCGGGGTATCTCGGCCGGGACGAGAAGTTCGGCTACGAAAAAAATCGGGCTATAGCCTACAAGAATTAGCACTCGCTCTCCGGCAGTCGAAAGTGCTCACTTTTCCTCTCATTTCCGGCGGCCGTCGGCTCGGCCAATATCCGCTTGGCCAAAATACGCTCGGCCCATATCGGCTCGGCCCATATCGGCTCGGCCCATATCCGCTCTGCCTATAGTAGAAGCTTACAGCTGCGGTGGGCTCTATTCGCTGTGTCATGATAGGATGGACGAACATTATGAACAACTGGAATTCGTACAACAGCATAGCAGCCCCGAAAGTCGGGCTCCTTTTTCTCGGTCGGCTCCGGGGTGGATTCGACCCGGAATGGGGAGCAGAAGTTCGCGCGGCGGTATCGGCCCGGATGGAAACCCTCGCCGTGGAAACGTTTATTCCGTCTGAAAACATTGCTACCGACTACGCATTGAGCGAAGCCATCGCATCGTGCAGCGGCGAAGGCTGCTCCGTACTCGTTGTCTGCCAGACGACCATAAGCGACGGCAGGCTCGCCCCGGTGCTTATGCGCGAGTGGCAGGCCCCGGTTGTCCTTTGGGCTACGCCGGAAAAACCGACCGGCGCTATGATAAGTGCAAACAGCCTCGTTGGAACCCATGTTTTTGCCGCGACCATGCGTCAGCTCGGGAATCCGTTCGAGTTCGTCTACGGCTCTCCCGACGACGATTCGACCGTCGTGAGATTAGCCGAGGCAATCGGCGAAGTGTACGCGGCGGTGCGCGTATCGCGGGCCAAGGCGGGACTCATAGGTTCTCACGCGCCGGGCTTTGTCGATTTTCACGCCGACCCCGTTTCGCTACGCTCGGAACTCGGTGTGTCGTTGCATCACCATAGCGTTCCCGAGCTCATGAACCGGGTCACCGGCGACGACGACCTTGAGGGAATCTCAGACGAGCGAGCTGCATTCGAAGCGCTCGGGCTTCCGGACAAGACCGGTGCGGAAGATCCTCTCGAAATGCAGGCGCGCTACTACCGCTCGTTTACCGGTTTCATGAGTGAGGAGAACCTCGACGTGCTCGCCTTCCGCTGCTGGCCCGATCTGCCTTCGAATCTCGGACACTGGCCGTATCTTGCGCTCGCGAGACTGGTAAGCGAGGGCGTACCTGTTGCCATGGAAGGTGATGTCGACGGCGCCCTCGGCTCGTTAATCGCCGAGAGTATGGCAGTAGGGCCCGTGTACCTGAGTGACTGGCTCGCCCATACTTCCGACAGGGCGGTGATTTGGCATACCGGCGCTGCGCCGTTCGATCTCTGTGATCCGGTCGAAAGTGAAACGGGACCGCGGCTCGGGGTACAATTCAATAACCGTCTGCCGACGGTAGTGGATGCGAATATTCGCGCAGGGATTCAGGCTACACTGTTTCGTCTCTGGCGCTGTGACGGCGGCTATCATCTTGCCGCACTCGAAGGAGAGACCGCTGAACCCGAGCAGCAGCGTATGGCAACAAACGGCGAGTTTGTCAGCTCCGGGCCGGATATTCGTGAATGGTTCGAGGAACGAATCCACGAGGGAATGCCGCATCACGTGTGTGTCGTACCCGGACATGTTGCCGGGCGCCTGCGACGTGTCGCGCGGCTTCTCGGTCTGCGGTGGCACGCGTGAGGCCGGCCGTTTGAACGCGTGAGGCCGGCCGTTTGAAATAGATCACTACGCGTGTGGCCGAAGCATCCGTTGCCGGCCTTGAGGAATCCGAAGTCACCGAAAAAAACACCACGGTGGTGGACAGTCAGCAGAACTCGACGCTGACTTTTGCAGAATGCCCGGCCGTGCAAAAAAAATGAGGCCGGATATCCGGCCTCCTGGGGTAAACCGTGGGGTGAACGGTCAGAGTTCGCCTCAGTTCACGCCACCGAGCGACACATGGTGCGTTTCGAGGAACGCGTCGAGTCCTTCGCTTCCGAGTTCACGTCCAATTCCGCTTTCCTTTACGCCGCCGAAGGGGCAGTTGCTCGTAGAGGGGACCGCATCGTTTATACCGATGGTTCCCGCTTCAAGCGATTCGGCGAGCCGGAACGTGCGGTTCAGATCGTTGGTGAACGCGTACGCGGCGAGCCCGTACCGGGTGCTGTTCGCCTTTTCTATCGCTTCTTCTTCGGTTTTAAACGACGTAACGGGTGCCACCGGTGCGAATGTTTCTTCGAGCATGCACTCGGCATCGTCGGGTACGTCGGCGAGTACCGTCGGCTTCAGGAAGTATCCGCCGGAGTGCTCTCCACCGAGGTCGGCGGCTTCACCGCCGGCTACGACTCTCGCACCCGACTCAACGGCATTTTTCACTTGAGCGAGCGCTGCATCGAGGCCTTCACGGTTTACCATGGCACCGATATCCACGTTCTCTTCGAGCCCGTATCCGACTTTGAGTTCGTTTGCCTTTTCGGCGAACCGTTTCAGAAATGCTTCGTAGATGTTTTCCTGCACGTAGATCCTATTCGCGGCAATACAGCTTTGCCCCGTATTACGGAACTTGGTAATAAGCGCTCCATCCACCGCCTTCTCGATATCGGCATCGTCAAAAACGAGTACCGGTGCATGGCCGCCGAGCTCTAAGCTGAGCTTTGTCACCGTCTTTGCGCTTTCGCGTATAAGGTTTTTGCCGACTTCGGTCGACCCGGTAAACGAGATCTTTCGGCAATTCGGGTTTTCCATGAACTCGGCTGCGATTTCCGAAGCTTTGCCCGAAACGACCTGGAATACCCCTTTCGGAATGCCCGCTTCTTCGAGACATTCGGCGAGCTGTACTGCGCAAACGGGCGTCTGAGAGGCGGGCTTCAGGATCACCGGGCATCCGGCGGCGAGCGCCGGCGCTACTTTACGGGCCGAGAGCACGAGCGGAAAGTTCCACGGCGAGATGCAGGCGGTGACTCCGACCGGACGCTTCATAATCAGGTGGCGCTTTCCGTCGGCCTGATGCGGGACGATCCGCCCGTACGCACGTCGGGCTTCCTCGGCGAACCAGCGCAGGTGATCGATACTCATCGACACTTCGCCGTTACTCTGCCCGTAGGGCTTTCCGTTTTCCATACTGATGGTCTTCGCGATTTCATTGCGGCGTCGCTCGAGGCACGAGGCGGCTGCAAGTAGAATGTCAGCGCGCTTCATCGCCGTCATGCCGGCCCACCCGGCGCGGGCTGCTTCGGCATGATCGATCGCCTGTTTCGTACCAACACGATCGGTAACCGCCATTTTTGCGAACGGTTTTCCGGTACCCGGGTCTACCACGTCTCGGTACTCACCGGTGTCGACCCACTTACCACCGATAAAAACGTTGTGTGTCTTCATACTCTGCCTTCTCCTGTCAGTGTTGTGCGCTGTCGGTGTTTACTGCGGTACCTTGCTCCAGTCGTCGAGGAACTGCTGGATTCCCGCGTCGGTCAGCGGGTGATCGTAGAGCTGGTCGAGGACGTCAAAACTCATGGTCGCGATATCCGCCCCGATCATTGCCGCCTGGAGGACGTGCATGGGGTGACGTACGGCCGCAACAATTATCTCGGTTTCATAGCCGTAGTTCGCGTAGATGGTGTGAATCTGCTCGACGACTTCCATACCGTCCTGACCGATTTTGTCGAGTCGGCCGACAAAAGGGCTTATGTACGAGGCTCCCGCTTTTGCGGCGAGCATTGCCTGTACCGCGCTGAAGGTGGTGGTCACGTTCGTTCGAATGCCCTCCGCGGCCAGCTTTTTGACCGCGACGAGTCCCTCTCGCATGATCGGTACCTTTACGACAACGTTATCAGCGATTTTCGCGAGCTCCCGGCCTTCCTTGACGATGCCGTCGGCTTCGAGGCCCACGGTCTCGAGGCTTACCGGGCCGTCGACCATTTTGCAGATCTGCGGGTAGATGTCGGACGGCTTGTTGCCGGTTTTCGATACGTGGGTTGGATTCGTTGTGACTCCGTCGATCACCCCGAGTCGGTTCGCTGTTTCGATCTGTTCGATGTGTGCAGTATCAAGAAATATCTTCATAAATTCCGCTCCTCCGTCCTGAAAAAGGTTCGTGGTATACCGGATAGCGAAGCCTCTTTTCGCTCTGCCACCCAGATTTCCTTGACAATAACATATATGGCGCGTTACACCAAATTAGTTTCTTATGGTAAGAAAATAAAAGGAGTAAAATATGGCACATGGAGCGTTACTGCACCAGCCGGACGACGCGGTCGCGGTCGTGGTGAACGATGTATCGGCCGGCGATGCGGTTCGTCTGGTTACTCTCGAAGGAGTGGAGAAGGGGAGTGTTACGGCGACCGAGGATATTCCGCTCGGACACAAAATCGCCGTACGCGATGTCGCCGAAGGTCAGGACGTCATTAAGTACGGTCGTGCGATCGGACGGGCCTCAAAGAAGATTTCGGTCGGCTCTCACGTACACACACAGAACGTAAAAAGCAAGAGGTGGGCATAATGGGTATTGAAGATTTGAAGCTTACCGGATATCGCCGTGAAAACGGCCGGGTGGGGGTTCGCAACTACGTTCTCGCGCTGCCGGTCGACGACATTTCGAACTCCGCGGTCGAGGGCGTGGCGAGTCTTATTCGCGGGGTTATGGCGCTGCCTCATCCGTACGGACGGCTGCAGTTCGGCGACGATCTGGAGTTGACCTTTGACACGCTGATCGGTACGGGGCGCAACCCGAACGTGGCCGCCGTCATTGTCATCGGAATCGAGCCGAACTGGACACAGCGGGTCGCCGACGGGATCGCTGAAACCGGCAAGCCGGTTGCCGCGTTCAGCATCGAGCGCTTCGGAGACTTGAAAACAATCGAAATGGCCTCGCGAAAAGCGAAGGAATTCGTCCACTGGGCAAGCGAGCTTCCCAGGGAGCCGGTTCGCCTCGGTGAGCTCACGGTCAGCGCCAAGTGCGGAGAGTCGGATACGACACTCGGGCTTGCTTCCAACCCCACGATCGGTCGCACCCTCGAGCACATTCTCGCTGACGGCGGAACGGGTATCATCGGAGAGACGAGTGAGGTTACCGGCGCGGAGGATATAGTTGCTTCTCACGCGGTAAACGATAGCGTTCGCGACGAGTTCATGAAGACGTTTCAGGATTACCAGGATTTCATCGTCGGTACCGGCGCCGACCTTCTCGGCAGTCAGCCGACCGAAGGAAACATCCGCGGTGGACTCTCGACGATCGAGGAAAAGGCCCTCGGGAACGTTGAAAAACTCGGGAAGAATCCACTCAGCGGCGTGCTAAAGCCCGCTCAGGCGCCGGAGGGCAAGGGGCTGTACTTCATGGACAGCTCGAGTGCGGCCGCCGAAATGGTTACCCTCTGCGCGGCCGGCGGGAGTGTGCTGCACTTTTTCACGACCGGCCAGGGCAATATTATCGGCAATCCGATTATTCCGGTCATGAAGATTACGGCGAATCCGTTAACTATCGAAACGATGGGAGAGCACGTGGATGTCGATGTCTCCGATTTGCTGCGTCTCGAGATGACCCTCGACGAGGCGGCCGAGAAGACCCTCGACGTCATGGCGCATACGGTCAGAGGTCGTCTGACCGCCGCAGAAGCGTTGAAGCATGACGAGTTCGTCATCACCAAGTTGTTCCGTAGCGCGTAATCCGCCGCAGCCTCGGTTGGCCCTTGGGCCAACCAGGGCGGCCCGCGGGTCAACCGGGGCGGCCTGCGGGCCAACCAGGGCGGCCTGCCGGCCAACCGGCATTTTTCGGATGACATGGTACCCGAGGCGGTTTGTACAAGGAAATTAGGCCCATGCTGGTAGAGCTTCCATACGGGCGCGGTGCCGTTCAGGCGCACGTACCCGATCACCTGATAGTCGAGACGCTTCTCCCGCCTTCCGCCGAGCCCGCAACCAACCCTGAGCAGAAGGTACAACGGGCGCTTGAACATCCTTTAGGAGAAGCGGCGCTCCCCGAGTACGGTCGCGAGGCGAACGATTCAACCGTTGCGATCGCGGTAAATGACAAAACGCGGCCGGTGCCGCACTCGGTTTTGTTGCCGCCGCTGCTTCGGGTACTCGAAGCTCGAGGTGTCAGACGGGAAAACATCAACCTGATAATCGCGACTGGAACCCATCCTGTCATGGATGAGACTGAGTATCGCGATATTCTGCCCGACGAGGTTGTCGACGCGTATCGAGTGCTGTGCCACGACGCGTACGATGGCGCGCAACTTGTGCATCTCGGAGATACTGCCCGAGGCACGCCGTGCATACTCAATCGCACGTACGCCGAAGCAGACTACAAAATCGTGGTCGGGAACATTGAGCCACACCAGTTTATGGGGTTTTCGGGCGGGGTAAAGAGCGCGGCGATCGGTCTTGCCGGGGCCGAAACGATCAACGCGAATCACGTACTCATGCGCGAAGAGGCTTCGAGGCTCGGTGTGTTCGACGGAAATCCTGCGCGCGGCGACGTCGAGCAGCTCGGAGCGATTATCGGTATCGACTTGGCGTTGAATGCGGTTCTCACCGCCGATAAACGTTTAGTCGACGTGTTCGCCGGCGAGCCGGGAGCGGTTATGGAGCGGGGAATTCCACGGGTGCTCGAGCTTTGCACGGTTCCAGTCGACAGACCCTACGACGCGATGCTCATCTCGCCCGGGGGACATCCAAAGGATATCAATGTCTACCAGTCGCAGAAAGGACTTGCACACGCGGCGGCCGCGTCGCGGCCGGACGCACCATTCGTCCTGGTTGCTGCGTGTCCCGACGGGTCGGGAAGCAAGCACTACGAGGACTGGGTGTCGTCGCGGGGCAGCCACCGCGCGGTGCTCTCCGATTTCGCGGCGATGGAGTTCGAGGTCGGTCCGCATAAGGCGTTTCAGATTGCCCGCGACGTAGCTTCCCGAAAATTCAGGATTGTAACGGAGATGGATTCGAGCGTATCGAAGCGTCTGCTTCTCGCGAAGGCCGATAGTTTCCAGTCGGCGGTGGACGAGATTATCGCTCCCCTCGAGCCGGGATCGAGAATCGGGGTCCTTGCGAGGGCTAATGCGACGATTCCTATGGTCGGTTAGCGGGTGAAGGCAGCATACTATGGGCTCTGATTCGAGATCCGAAGAAAACGGCGGCTGGAATGCTGGTGGGCCTCTGCGCGGGAACGATGTGAGAGCGAGGAATGAAAAACTTATTCTCGAGTTGATTCAGTCCCGGGGTGAGCTTTCGCAGTCGGAAGCTTCCCATGAGACAGGCCTTCGCCCTCCCACCGTCTTTCGGATCTTTACGAATCTGGAACGACAGGCGTTCATCGTCGAGGCCGACGACCGGCCGGTGGACTCCGAGCGTCGCGGCAGGAGGCCGGTGTATTACGCGGTTAATCGCAGAGCGCGGTACGCGATCGGTGTCGATCTGTGGTCTGGTTCGGTTGCGGCGACGCTCATGGATTTCGCTCGCGATGCAGTCGTCAGCAATATGGAGATACTCGAGCCGGGCAAGCCGATCGGCGAGGTTCTCGCACAGGTGGAACAGGTGGTGGAGCGACTTATCGAGCGTGCTGCGGTAGATCGCGCTCGACTGCTTGGTATAGGTATCGGCGTGCCGGGTGTAATAGACCTGCAAGGTGGTATTGTGGAGAGCTACGATCGAATTCCCGGCATGAGTAATACACCGGTCGCGGCAAGACTTTCTGAGCACTTTTCGGTTCCCGTACTCATGCATAACAACACAACCGTGATTGCCGGAAGTGAATACCGGTATGGCACCGTGCAAGGTAGCGACTCGGTTATGGCTATTCTGATTCGAAGCGGAGTCGGCGGGGCCTTTCTACAGAAGGGTCAACCGTTTACGAGTCGCGGCAGGACTGCCGTAGAGCTCGGGCATACCATAGTCGATCCGGACGCTCACGCGATGGGACGGTCGGGAACTCTCGAGTCGCTTGTCAATGAGGATGAGCTTTTCGTGCGTCTCGAGTCCGCCTGTGGGGTCGCCGACCGGCAGGCGCTTATTCAGCGCCTTGCCGACGGGAATGAGGCTGCGGTACAGGCGCTTGTCGAACCGGCTGAATCGCTCGGTGCTGCAATTATCAGCCTTTCGAATCTATTTAATCCGAGCGTGTTTCTCGTCATTGCCCGCTTCGCAGTATTGTCGCGGTACCTTGCGCGCGAAGCGGAGCGATACGCGCGTCGGGATGTTCCGGGAACACTGCTGGAACCAGCGGAGATTCGTTCGTGCGAGTACGACCCGCTTCGGGCGTGTCGCGGGGCGGCGGATCTGGTTTTCGACAGATTCTTCAGTTCAGTAAATGATTGACAGCGGGTATTGCCCGTGTTTTACTTTCATGGAGAAAGAAAAAGGAGAGGGCTATGAAAAAGCATATCGTAACCTTGCTGATCATTGTCACGTTGCTTTTCTTTGTTGTTCCTATGGCGTTTGCCGAAGGTCAGCAGGAAAGCGACGAAATAGTACTGGAGTTCCCAACATTCTGGGTTGGTGAAGACTCGAAGGCTGAAACGGTTGAGCAGCTCGTGGATGAGTTCAACGAAGAGCATGAAGGTGAAATCGAGGTACGGATTCAGCCGATGCCCGACACCGACGGCTATCGCTCGACAATAAACACTCGTATTTCCGCCGGCGATCCGCCGGATGTGTTTGTGTTCCAGCCCGACCCGACAACCTTCGAGTTTTATGACGCGGAAGACACGCTCATGGATTTTTCGGACGTGTTCGAGGATCGCTGGGCCGATCGATTTCAGCAGTCGGCGGTCGATCAGATGACCATTGACGGGGAAACGAAATCCATCCCGTACGAGGTTGGTGTGACCCCGATCTGGTACAACGAGCGGCTTTTGGAAGAAGCAGGGCTCGATTCCTTCCCCGAGACTTTCGACGAAGCGGAGGAGGCGTTCGAAGCGCTTAAGGACAGCGGTATTACACCGACCTCGCAGATGACCGGCGGCGCGAACGCATGGACAAGCATGCTATGGTACAGCCACATTATCGGAAGTATCGGCGGTCCGGACGCTTGGGAGGAATCGCTCGATCATCCGCAGTATGAACAGGCGGCCGAAATTCTGCGTGAACTCTACAGCGATGATAACACGACCTCTGACGCGGTCGGTGGTGATGCCGACGTCTCCGGTGGGCACTATCTCGCCGAACGCACCGCGATCTTCATTAATGGTCCGTGGTATATCGGCCGTGTCCAGGAAGATGCACCGGAGGTATACGAGAACACCCGAATTGCGCCGGCGCCCGCGGTTGAGGGCGGCGAACACGGCCATCAGGTTGCCTTTGCTCAGTCCAATCTGGCTGCTGCTCATACCGACGACCCGCAGCGACGCGAAGCGGTTATCGAGTTCATGGACTGGATGACGCGGCCCGAGCACGTTGGCATGATTACCGAAGACGCCGGATCGCTGTTCTCGATCGATTATGAGATCGATGCCGGCGACGATCACTTGCTGCAGCAGTTCGTTGAAGCGCAAAGCAACGCAGCGTTCACAATTCCTCACTTCGAGGATGAGTTCGAGGTATCGGTTGTTCAGCAGTTCGGTACCGCGATCGAAGAAATGGTTCTCGGTGAAGCTACCCCGGCTGAGTTTGTCGAGATCCTTCAGGACGCCCAGGACTAAGGAGCAATCGCTTCGTAGAACGGGATAAAACATTCGGACCGTGCGGTGCGCGCGGTCCGAATCCACTTTCAAACGCGCTTCCAGTTTTCGTTGGCCGGAACCGGGCTCAGTGCTAAACTATAAACCATACCGCCGTGATGCGGCTCCCGGATTATCCGATCAGGAAAAGGACGGAGGATAGATGACTACGCACAAACACTGGAAGGGAATAGTACTTTTCCTGTTGCCGGTCAGTATCATGTACTTCGCATTCTTTATCTATCCGCTGGGATATGTGTTTACCGTCAGCCTGTCAAATTACCGGGGTTTCGGCGACATGGAGTTTGTCGGTTTGGCGAACTTTACCCGCTTGTTTGAAATGCGGAACTTTCGCTTCGCACTCCGTAATAATCTGATCTGGGTCTTTGCGCTGGGATTCGGCCAGGTCGCCGTGGCGGCAATTGTCGCGATGATTCTGGCACGCAAACCGCCGTTCTGGCGTTTTCTGCGAACCGCGTACTTCCTTCCCAATGTTATTAGTCAGGTTGCCATTGCGATGCTCTGGTATACGATCTATCGGGAGAACTTCGGGCTGATCAACACGGCGCTTCGACGGATTGGGTTGGACCATCTGGCGCTGAACTGGCTCGGTAACCTGGATACAGCGCTGCCGGCGGTTATTGGACAACAGTTCTTCTATATCGGGTACTTCATGATTATTATGCTTGCGGGAATAATGTCCATTCCACGGTCGTTGTACGAATCCGCCGAGATGGACGGTGCGAACGTGTTCCAGCAAGAGTTTTTCATTACCATACCCATGGTGAAGGATATTGGCGTTGTGGCGATGACCCTTGCGATGGCCTTCGGTATTCGCCACTTCGAGGCGACTTACCTTCTTACCGGCGGTGGTCCGGCGAACCGTACAATGACCC
>JBKGYS010000021.1:0-23810 GCA_046545955.1 Spirochaetales bacterium
CCGCGCGGGCGGCGGCAAACCCACAGCCGGCGGGCGGCGCTGCGCTACTCGCCGTTCGTGCCGCCGCTCACCCCAGGAAAAAAATCCTCAACCGTGGCTTCCACGTTGCCGCCTTCGTAGAGGTGGCGGTAGTTGACCGCCGAGATTAAAACCTTGCGAATATAGTCGCGCGATTCCTGGAGCGGCACCGATTCATGAAAGAGTAGCGGCGGAAGGTCACCGCGCAGCGCGAGCCAGCGTCGCACTCGTCCCTGTCCGGCGTTATAGGCGATCAGGGACGGGGTCCACTCACCGAACGTCCCGTATAAATCGGAGAAGTAACGCCCGCCGAAGCGGAGGTTGGTTTCCGGATCGGTCAGGTCATACTCGCCTACTCCAAGCCGCGCAGCGACATCCGCGGCGGTTGAAGGCATAAGCTGTGCGAGTCCCGTGGCACCGACCCAGGACTGAATCGACGCGTCGAAGTAGCTCTCCTCCCGCACAAGTCCGTAGAAGAGGTATTCGGGAATCTCGTAATCCTCGGTGACCGATAGCAGCTGTTCTTCGTAGGCTCGCGGGTAAATGAGCTCGGCGAGCTCGGTATCTATGACCACGCCGTCGATGCGACTGAGGCGATTGGCAACGCGCAACGACTCGAGTAGCTTTCCATCGGCGGCAAGGCGTTCGGCCAGTTCGCGAGTTACCGATTCACCCGACCGTCTGCCCTCCCCATACACCGCCTCGTAGGCCGGCCCGAGCAGCCCGTACTCGAGGTAACCGGAAATAAGCTCGTCATCGGGACCGGGGACGACAGACCGCTCGACATCCCGCTCACCCGGAAGCGCCCCCGGCTGCTCCCCCTGCATAACCGAGGCAAGAATGGCGTAGTAGCGGCTTTCGCTCTGGCCGGCAGCCTGCTCGAGAAGCGCCTCCTCGGCCGCTTCGGCGTCCTCGTCACCAGCAAGCCGCCTTCCGGCTGAACGCGCAGGTCCGGCGCCGGCCGCCGGCTCCGCCGGTCCGAGCTCCGGCCACTCTACGTCAGTCGGCGGCGGGGCAAGCCCCGCGCGCAGCGCCGCGGCGTAGGTAACACCGTATTGCGCGGCGCTGCGGCCGGACGCGTGCGCGCGGACGGCCGGATACGCTTCGGCGAGGAGGTCCCAGCGACGCGACGGGATAATATTGGCGAGGAGGCGTTCGAGGGGCCTATCGAATCGGGAGGTATTGACGCTTCCCTCGAGGCGGTCTTCGAGGCGCTCTACAAGCGACTGCGGATTCGCGCTCACCGCCGCGTGCAGATAGTGGTAGAGCGCAGCGTCGCGGTCCTCCGGGTCGCTCGCGGTGTCAATCGCGCGCCCGAGCGCGTCCACCGCCTCACGGTGCGCGCCGGCGTTGCGATACAGACGCCCGGCGCTCTGGTAGATGTAGGTAAGCGCCTCCTCGGCGCCTTCCCCGTCAGCCTGTTCATCTACCTCGTCGGCGATCGCCTGGAGTACCGCCGCCCCATCGCGCGGTCGCCCGGCCCGGAAGAATGCCTCACGAATATCGCCTGCAACAGGACGCGCGGTGCGAAGATCCTCCGGCAAGCCGCGAGCAAACTCCTTCGCGTCATCCGCTCCGAACGCCTCCACCGCCTGTTCCCAGTCCCGGTCTGCTACCGCCGCGCGGGCGGAAAGCAGATCGAGACGCGTCGAATCGAAGCGGGCATCGCTGTCTTCTTCTTCATCCCCGTCGCCGCTCTCCGCCGCCTCGCCGGACTCGAGCTCCTTCGAGAGTGTTACGAGCGCGTCGCCGCGCGGCGAGCGCTCCAGTGTCCGGCGGAGATACTCGCGTGCCTCAGGCGGGCGACCAAGCTCGAGCGCTGCGACCGCGAGCCGCGGATAGAGCGATGGTGCGGTGTCCGTCTCGGAAGCGAGCGCGGAAAGCTCTTCGTAACGCTCGAGCTCAAGCAGAAGGTCCGCCCGCGCGAGCAGCAGCTCGCCCCGGTCGAACGCAACCTCCGGGAGGTGCGCCGGTCGCGAATCCCCGGCGAGCTCGCCCGAAAGCGTCTCGGCTACCGCGAGCGCCCGGTCGGCGTGGGGACCAACATCAACCTCATTACCTACAAGAAGAACCAGACGTCGGCCGGCCTCACTTCGCCACGGTTCGACCTCTTCGTCCCATTGTCGCGAATAGAACTGCACAGCGGTTTCGCTTCGGCCCATCTCCTCAAAAATACGCCCGATGTAGTAGGCCGCACCCTCCTCGATTCCGTAAACCGGCTGCGATTCAGCGTCGTCAAAATCCGAGAGGAACGAATAATCACCCTGCTCGACTCTCGCTATGGACGCCTCGTAATCCATACCGAGAAAATGCGGCTCGGCCTCATTGGCGCAGGCGGAGAAAGATAGAAAAAGCGGAAGCAGAAGGTGCGTGCATCTCATATGTTCTTTGGAGAATTGCTATAGGTTGATGTTTTTCCGCGTGGTTCACCGGCGCCACCTCCAAGCGGCGGTACTGCTCCAGGCGATCGGAGTGGCCGCAAACACGCTGCGCGCGCTTTCGAGCGGCGGAATCGGCTCAGTCTGAAACGCGCTGTACACCAGGTAGACGACGCCCGCGAGAATACCGAGGGCGAGCACCATGTACACGACGAAAAACACCGGCGAGGGGCGGCTCTGCGCCGGCTGCCCCGCAGCCAGAGCTGGGCCAGGCTCCGTCGCGGCCGGCCCGCTTCCGACCTCCCGCCGGGAGGACCGTGACGCGGACTCGCCTGTCTCGGCGATAAACCCCTCAGGCGGCTCGTCGGAAACACTATCCGGGAAATCGCCGAAGTCATCCTCGGCCGAATCACCGGCTCCAGTGTCCGATCCGGCGTTCGGCCGCGTCGATTCCCCGCCACTTTCGGGGAGCTCATCGGGCATATCGAAGATCGGCGGCTCCTCGAACTGCGAACCGAGGTCGTAGGCTTCCTCACCGCCTTCGCCGGAAGCGTCGGTCTCCGGCTCGGGCGAATCATCGAAGGGTTCGTCGACCGGCCCGGCTTCGGGAAGATCGTCGTCGAGGGAAAAATCCTCGTCGTCGTAACCGGCTTCACCCCAGCCGGGCTCACCGGAGTCCTCGCCAAAGGACTCGTAGTCAAAGGAAACCTCATCCGCTTCGGGGAGGTCTTCGGCGAAGCTAATCCGGCCCTCGTCGTCGGCCGGCGTATCGCTGCCGTCGTCGAGGTCGCCTTCGCCTTCACCGATGGAAAAATCCGGCATATCGGCCATAGACTCTCGACTCGGCTCTTCGGGCAGTGCGTCGCGGTCGAGAAGACTCACCGACAGGCTCTGGGAATCACCGGAGGCCAGGTTGGTGGCCTGAGCCCTCAGGTTATTATTGTCGTCGACGCCGGCGACAAACTCAATGTCGACCTCTCCGGCTTCCGCGTGGGCTATTCCCTCGATGACAAGGCTCCCGATATACTCGGACTGTGCCAGTTCGTCGCGCGGACCTTCGTACATGTCTATGTTCACCCGCTCCTGATTCCTGCGCGCAGTCGTAAGGATGACGCGCTTCCGGTCACCGGACTGACGGTCAAGCACCGGAAACCAGCTGCCGTCGGCAGTGCGGATGGCGATTACCGTGTCATTCACGAGCAGCCCTCCAAAGGTATTCAAGAAAGCGTATGGCAGCCACGATTCCTTTGTCAACGAACTTTGTTGACGCCGGTATTCTGCTTCGAAATAATGGCCGCATGGCTCTCGGGGTTATTATCGGCATTCTGGCCGCAGGAATTATTGTACTTATGGCCGTCGCGTTCGCCTTGATAAAGAGGGATCGGGCAAACTCGGGCCCCGACGAAAAGAACAAGATCCGTGATCGCGCGACAATTCTCAAAAAGGCCAATAAACGTCTCGCGCAGAATCCGAAAGATGCACGCGCGTTAAGCGAAATCGGCGACCTCTACTACCGCGAACAGGACTGGGAGAAGGCATTCGCGACTTACAACGCGCTGCTCGAGCTCGCCCCGAGCGCCGAGGGAATCGATGAGTTCGATGTTACCCTCCGCCATGCGTTGAGCGCCCTGCGCACCGACAAGCTCGACGAGGCGTACAAGGGCCTCGCCTACGCTCGACAGCACCGTCCGGACCTTTTCGAAGTCAACCATAATCTCGGATACCTCGAGTACCGCAAGAAGAACTACGAAAAGGCTGCAGCGCTGCTTCGCGAGGCGAACGAGCAGCAACCCGAACACGGACCAACGCTGCGATACTACGGTCAGACACTGTTTCGCCTCAAACAGTACAGGAACGCCATTACCATGCTCCAGCGGGCGGTGAGCCAGGAGCCGGGAGACAAGGAATCACAGTACGTGCTCGCTCAGTGCTACTACGAGCTCGGCCAGAACGAGCAGGCGCTGAAAATTTTCAGCCATCTCCGCGCCGACCCGGTGTACGGGCCGAGCGCGTCGCTGCGTTCCGGGATAATTCGCGCTCAACAGAAAAAGTATGACCAGGCGACGAAGGATTTCGAAATCGGGCTCAAGCACGCAAAGATCAAGCAGGAGGTGAAACTCGAGTTAAAATATCGGCTCGCGAACGCCTACATCCGCAATCAGGAAGTATCGAAAGCGGCGGAGGAACTTCGCGGAATTCACGCGATTAACCCGAATTACAAGGATGTAGCGCAGCAGCTCGGCGCGGCGGAAGAACTCAGCACTAATCACAACCTCCAGGTATACCTGCTCGGTGCTTCAAGCGACTTTGTAAGCCTGTGTAGACGCATAGTATCCGGTTACTTCACGAAGGCACAGATAAAGCTCGTCGACATTCATGTCGAGTCCGACATGCACGCCGACCTGCTTACCGAGGTGGAAACCCAGAGCTGGGAAGACACGATCCTGTTCCGCTTCATGAGGACTACCGGCACCGTCGGTGAGCTCATGCTTCGTGACTTTCACACACGCATTAAAGAAGTTAAAGCCGGCCACGGTATCTGCTTCTGCGCCGGAGAGTTCAGTGAGGGAGCACAGGCGTTCGTCGAAGCACGACTCATTGATCTTCACGGCAAAAAAGACCTCGAAAAGCGGCTTCAGAAACTGCCTGGAAACTTCTGATATGCCGCCTGGCAGCCGACGCGCATTCTGAGTCGCAGCACGATCGCGTGTCGAGCGGTCGGGCCGGTAGCGTCGCGCCTTCTCTCAGTTCGGCAGCCTGCGAATGCGCACGAGATTCCGCTCGGAATCGAGATAGGGGACCGAAAGGGCATCGGTGCGCACCGCGACGTCGGCCCATTGCGCTGCCGTGGAGGCGGCGGCGAGCTCTTCGTTCACCCGGCTTCGCTGTCCTTTGAGAAGCAACGCTTCGCCTCCCGGTTTCAGTATCCGATGTATGAGCGCGAGCAATTCCGGCGTGAGCGCGGCGTAGGCGCGTGCGCTTATCACCGTACAGCTCTCGTCGGGCAGCGACTCGCTCGGCTGTTCACGCACTTCGGTATTCGAGAGTCCGAGAATTGCCCGACAGTTGCGAAGGAAACCGCAGCGCCGCCCGCGCCGCTCGACAAGCCATACCCGAAGCTCGGGCACAGCAATAGCGAACAGGATTCCGGGAAGGCCGGCGCCCGAGCCGAGATCGGCGAGTACCGGCGCGCTATCGCCCGGCTCCTGTGCCGAGAGACTTTCCCGCAGCGCCGGTAACGCCGACATGCAGTCAAACACGTGCCGGACTATAAGATCGCGGCCGGAAGCGTCGACGAGGCGAAGTCTGGGATTCCACAGCGCAAGCTCGTCGCAGTATCGCGCGACAAGCCCGATCTGCGCGGCCGAAAGAAGCCCGGAAAGCCCCTCCTCCAGAAGCGCACGCTCCTCGCTCGTCATGGTGCCGTCCCGAGCGCGAACTCAGCCCGAACGGCGTACACGGTCGGCCTCGAGGTGCGCCATCAGAACCGCGATATCGGCGTTGCGAACGCCGGAAATCCGCCCCGCCTGTCCAAGATTCAGGGGCTTGATGTCCTTGAGCTTCTCGCGTCCCTCGTTCGACAGCCCCTTGACCGTATCGTAGTCGTAGTCGGCGGGAAGCTTCATTCTTTCGACCTTCTGCATGCGGGCGACCTGCTTCTCCTGCCGCGCAACATACCCTTCGTACTTCACGTCGAGCTCGACCTGCTGCAGCCAGCTCGTTTCAAAGGCGTTCGTTCCGCTACCGGCGGTCGCCTCAGCACCACGGTCGTGGCTCGACACCCCGCCCCGCGCGCCGAGCTGCGGGTTCCCAGACTCGCCATTCCCGTTCGAGACGAACGGCAGGAGATCATCGACCTTGATCTCCGGATCCTTGAGCACCTGATAGAGGCTCTTACCGAGGTGACGCTCGAAGACCGGACGCCGGCCGTTCATCGCTTCGACCGCATCCGACTCGAAGTCGTGGCTTCCGAGGTGTCGCTTTCGAAGCAGCTCCTTGAAATGCTCGATACGATCGCGCTTTTCGAGAAAGCGCTGGTAGCGTTCCTCGTCGTGGAGCCCCGCTTCGTAGGCCTTTTCGAAAAGCCTCATGTCGCTCGAGTCGTGTCGGAGAATAAGTCGATGTTCCGCCCGGCTTGTGAACATGCGATACGGTTCCTTGGTGCCAAGGGTTACGAGATCGTCGCAAAGTACGCCGATATACGCCTCGGCTCGGCCGAGTACAAACGGCTCAGCCCCCTGCAGCCGCATGGCCGCGTTAATTCCGGCGATGAGCCCCTGCGCGGCGGCTTCCTCGTACCCGGAACTACCGTTTGTCTGCCCGGCGATGAACAGCCCGTCGCAGAGCTTTGCCTCGAGCGTTGGATACAGCTGCGAGGGGTCTATATAGTCGTACTCGACCGCGTACCCGGGCCGCATGAGCTCGGCGTGCTCGAGGCCCGGAATCGTATGAATAAACCGCTCCTGCACATCCTCCGGCATGGAGGAGCTGATGCCGTTCAGGTACATTTCCTCGGTGTCGAGACCTTCCGGCTCGACGAACACCTGGTGGCGATCCTTGTCGGGGAATTTGACTACCTTGTCTTCGATACTCGGACAGTATCGCGGGCCATTGCCGACAATCCGCCCCGAGTAAAGCGGAGAGCGGTTCATGTTTTCGGTCAAAATTCGGTGTGTCCGGTCGCTCGTGAACGTCACATAGCACGACAGCTTCGGCCGGTCGACGTTCGTATGGCTGAAGCTGAACGGGACAATCTCCTCGTCCCCGAACTGTTCCTCCATGCGATCGAAGTCGAGCGAAGCGCGGTGAACGCGCGCCGGTGTCCCGGTCTTCATACGACCCAGACGAAAGCCAAGCTCGCGAAGCGACCGGTCTATTCCCTTCGCAGCCGGCTCGGCCATACGGCCGGCCTCTTCGTTGTATTCACCGACGAAGATCCGCCCGTTGAGAAACGTGCCGGTGGTAAGTACAACCACCGGTGCGGTAATTCGCTTGCCCCGGCTTGTTCGTACACCCCGAATGTGGCGCCCGCTCGTTGCGAGCCCGCTGACTCCCGATTGGTGCGCGCGTGAACCACGGCCGCCGTTCGCCGGCCCGGATCGGCGTGTTTCCTTGTCCGCTGCCCCCGTTCCGTCGGCGTACTCGAGGCTTACAACCGTGTCCATGTAAACATGAAGGTTCTTCTGCCGCTCGACGGTCTTTTTCGCCAGTACTTCGTAGGCCTTTTTGTCGGCCTGAGCGCGCGGCGCCTGAACCGCTGGTCCACGGCTGCGATTGAGAACGCGAAACTGGATCATTGTCGAGTCGATGAGCCGGCCCATCTGCCCGCCGAGCGCGTCAATCTCGCGAACCATGTTCCCCTTGGCGAGGCCACCGACCGCCGGATTGCAGCTCATCCGGCCTATACAGTCAAGATTCTGGGTAATCATAATCGTAGAGTAGTCGAGGCGGGCAAGCGCCATGGCGGCCTCGATTCCCGCGTGTCCACCGCCGACTACAATTGCATCGAAGTCCATAAGTGAAGTGAGTGTAGCGAAACCCGGGCTCACCGGTAAAGGTGAGCGGCAACTTATTTTCCGGTGATAACACCGACAGCGGGATTCGACCCTACCTCGCGACGATCCGCGGGCAGGATTCGGACAGATTCCGGGAGGGGGACAGCCTCGGCCCGCGGTTACTGTTCACCACTCTGGTGTTTTTCCGTAAGCGTGCATTATAAAGAAGCGATCGTCGTATTGGCAGCGAAACCGGCACAGTGTGATACCGGAAGCGTAAGTTTCGCGTGGGCAAAATCTTAGGCGGCTTTTAACACCAGAGTGGTGAACAGTCAACGCTTGATGCAGCACGGATTTGTGTGCATACTTGCCTATATATGCTACAGGAAATAAAAGAAAAGGGTTTTGAACCCACAGATTACATTGCAAACGTCAGGAACTATCGATCGCTCATGAAGAAGCTCGCCGCAGAGGCGAGTACCGACGAATCGCACGTTGACCGCCTCGCCGAGGCGGCAGCCACGCGAAACGTCTCGTTCGCCTCACTTATGACCGAGGACTGGTGCGGTGACTCCGCCTGCAACGTACCGGTATTCATGAAGCTCTTCGAACAGGCCGAGATACCGTTTTATGTCGTTCGCGGGTCAGAGCATCCGGAACTGAACGACTACTACAACAACAGCGGGGCGACCCACATTCCGGTCGTTTCAATATGGGCGGATGACGGAACCGAGCTTGCCCGCTGGGTGGAAGCCCCACAGTCGGTATCGCGACTCAAGGATGGCTGGAAAGCCGAGCGGCCGCGGTTCATGGAGCTGTACGAAAAGCAGAATTCCGGCGATTCCGAGGCACAAAAGGAGTTCGGCAAACTCTACCGTGAGTTCCTCGAACAGATGGCGCAGTGGTACCGCGATGACGGGCACTGGGCCGAATCAACGCGCGAACTCGTAGAAGCGCTTGAAAAAGCATAGACCGGACTTCGTCGGTTTCATTTTCCGACGCAGAAGTCACCAAACATCGTGTCGAGAATGTCCTCGGAGGTGACCTCGCCGGTTATTTCTCCGAGGGCGTCGACCGCATCCTGCAGATCCACCGCGACCAGATCGGCGGGAACCTCCTCGCGCATGCTCTCGGCGGTCCGCTGCGCCGAGTCGATAGCACGGCTTACAAGGTTCGCCTGTCGCGCGTTGTCAATGACTGTCTCCCCGCCTGTAAGCTGCATACCGCCGGCGGTCAGGACCCGTTCGAGTTCCTCGCGAAACCGATCCATTCCCTCCCCCGTCGCCGCGGATACGGGAATAAACCCGTCGGGAACCGACCGAGCCTCCGCCCCGGCTGTCATATCGATCTTGTTCCACAGCAGAATGCACGCACGCGAATCGGAAAACGAATCGATCGTTTCGCGGTCGGTGTCGTCGATACCCCGCGTCGCGTCGACAAGGTATACGAGCGCCGCGGCCCGATCGATTACCTCTCGGGTCCGGCGAATGCCCTCCTGTTCGACCGACTCATCGATCTGACGCAGTCCGGCCGTGTCGTAGAGTCGAACGGGGATATCGGCTATCTCAACGGTCGCCTCGATAAAGTCGCGGGTGGTTCCATGGGTTTCGCTCACAATAGAGCGCTCCTCCCGAAGCAGCCTGTTAAAGAGACTCGACTTTCCGGCGTTGGTTGCTCCGGCAAGCGCGACTTGCACGCCCGCCTGATAGAGTCGGCCCGACCGATAGGTGGCAACGAGCGAGCGAAGCTCTCCGGTCGCCCGCTCGAGCGCTTCGATATCGTAGGCGATCGCTCCGGTATCCTCCTCGGGGTAGTCGAGCTGAATCTGCACTGCTGCGAGCACCTTCACAAGAACCTGTTTAATGCGCTCTATTTCCTGCTCGAGCTGACCTTCGAGCCTTCCCAGGGCGAGTCCTCGCGCGGTGTCGGTGCGCGCATGGATGATCTCTGCGACCGCCTCGGCCTGCGTGAGTCCCATTTTCCCGGCGAGAAACGCGCGCAAGGTAAACTCTCCCGGTTCGGCCTCGCGCAAACCGGCGGAATCGAGCGCGGAGAGAATAGAGCGAATCACCGGCAGACTTCCATGGCAGCTGATCTCTACCGAATCCTCACCCGTGTAACTCCTCGGCGCGCGATACACGAGACAGACCACCTGATCAATGTGCGCCCGATCGCCCGGATTACAAAACACCCCCACCACGGCGGTGTTACCGGCGGTTGTGCGCAACTCATCGGGTCTGGAGAAGCACTCGGCGACGCGATCGATTACCCCGTCGCCGCTCGTGCGCACAACGGCAAGCGCGCTTTCGGCCGCAGGTGTGGCGAGCGCATAAATGGCGGAATCCCTGTCTTGATACGATTTGGATGCAGTCACGACTTCAAGTGATAGCAGACCTTGTGCCTGTCGTTCCAGAGTGCGATGATTTCCACCTCGGGGGGCTTTCTTGTGCAGTGTTTTCCGAAGGACTACAATCCGGAAGTAGCTCGATAGGCTGCCGGATTTCGGATTTCTACCGGCGACCGACTATGCGTATACGACGAGGAGGAGCAGCATGGATCTTTCGCAGTTCGACCAGGGGCAACCGGCAAACAGCGCCGCCGACGCGGATCTCAGTGGAATGACAAGGGCCCAGGCCCAAGAGTACGTGCAGTCGTATGTAAGCTCACTGAAGAAGCTGCAGAAGCAGCTTCGCGAGGCGGAAGAGCAGCTTCAATTGTGGCAAAAGCGGGCTCGACTCGCCTACGACAGGAGCGACCGGGAGCTTGCTCGCGTTGCGCTCGAGAAGTGGGAAGCGGCAAAAGCGGAGGTGCAACGGCTTCGAAACGAGGAGCAGGGGCTCGCGCGAACGGTCGACCTGCTCAAGCAGAATTACCAGAAGCTTAAGCGTGCCCCCGAGCTGAGCGTGGATGCGAACGCGCTGAACGAGCAACTCGAGCAGGTGGTCGGCTCCTCGGAGTCACGAAGGACCGAGCGGGAGCTGAAAAACATCGACCTTGATTCCGAACTCGAAAACTTGAAGCGAAAAATGAACCAGGAGGATACCTGAGCTTATGGCCAAGAACCTTTTTCCCGGCGTAGCGCGCCCTCTTGTGTTCGCGCACCGAGGCTACAGTGCCGCAAAGACGGAAAACACCATGAGCGCGTTTCAAGCCGCCCGCGAATGCGGGGCAACCGGGATCGAGCTCGATATTCAAATGTGCAGTACCGGCGAGATCGTGGTCTTTCACGACTGGACAGTCGATAGGATGAGCGGCACGACCGGGACCGTCGTCGAAATGTCCTGGAGGGAACTGAGCAAGCTGTCGTTAGCGGGGAACGAACGCATCCCACGTCTGACGGAAGTCCTCGACGAGTTCGGCTCCAGTATGTACTTCGATATCGAAATAAAAACGCGGGGGCGAGGCGGTTCGGGCATCGAGCAGGCGCTCGTATCCATGCTTCAATCCCGGGGAATGGCCGACCGTGTGCTTGTGAGTTCGTTCAACCCGTACCCGCTCAAGGAGTTCAAAAGAATCGCACCCGGTATCCCGACCTCCATTATCTACACGAACGGATCGAGCGAGCTTCCCTGGTACCTCCGACGCGGGCTCGGCAGGCAGCTCGCCGGCACCGACGGGCTGAAGCCGAACCAGAAACAGGTAACGTCGTTTAATATGTTCCTTCGGCGGATACGCGGAGTATCGGTTCTACCGTGGACGGTCGACGACCCGAACGAAGCGGTTCGTCTCGTGCGGGCCGGCTGCGACGGGGTAATAACCAACGATCCGCCGAAGATTCTCGCGGCTCTCGCGCAGTCGGCGTAGCTCCGGAGCATTCTCGCGGCTCTCGCGCGGTCGGCATCGCCCGGAGCACTTTCGCGGCTCTCGCGCGGGCGGCGTAGGCCTATCGAATCACGGTACGCGCCGGCTGAGCTCTTGGGCAGCCCGACGGCCTAATCGGCGAAACGCTGCATTCGCCGCCGCGGGCACCGAGCTGCCGGGGCTGCGAAGGAACCCCGTCCACGACGCCACTGCCGCCGCGCTATCGGCGTCGATCAAGGTGAATGTACCGTCGACACGTACCACCGCGTCGGCCGAATCCGCGACTTCCGTAACCGCGACTTCGGCCGAGAGAATCAGGTCGACCACCGGCAACGCCTCCCTGGCCGACGCGACGATCTGCCGTTGACTCAACCCCGCCGCGTCACCGGGCGCAAAGGCGGATTCAGCTACCCGAAACCCACGATCGATCAATTGCCCGCGAAGCGCGCCCGCTGTCCCGGCCTCTTCGATTGTATCTCCGTCCATATTCCGCTCGACGACAACAATGCTGATCATCGGAGCATCGGTCGCTCGCTCGTCACCGTCGGCGACATCACCGTAGTCGAAGCGGACCCGGTTGTTTCGCAAAGTCTCGGCAATCGCATGAATGTCGTCTGCAACCTCGCTGCCGCGCAGCGGCGAGAGCATACTCTGCGCGTCTATAATCATGTGAACGGAACCCTCTTCCTGCCGGGCATCATCCGGCAAGGAGAAAGAAACGCGTCCACGCCCGTCGGTTATCGCCCGGGATGAACGAATCGTGAGCCGGCCGTTCGGTCCGTTCGCGGGGTAGCGAACGAGTACGTCCACGCCTGATTCCGGATCACGGCCAGACGAGTGTTCCGAAAACACTTCAACCGTCATCGGGTCTTCGGCGACACGCCGCATACGAAGCTGTTCGGCAATCTCGCGCGCTTCGCGAGCGCTCTCGCGGGCGATCCGCGACGCAAATTCGAGATCGCTTTCGAGCGCAGCTTCGGCTGCGCGCAAATGCAGCCGAAGCGCCTCAAACCGCTCGCCCTGCTCGGCGAGCTCTGTGGCACGTGCGGCGGTTCCTTGTACTGCGTCCACTTCTTCTTCGAAAACAGCGGCGAGCCGATCACGCTCGGCCTCGAGCGCTTCACGCTCGTAGGCGGCAAGCAGATACACGCGCACCTCACCGTCATCCGACTCCACATAGCGGTCGGTGATACGAAGGCCCTCGATGCGCGCTCCCGATTGCTGTCGTACTGTCTGGGTCACCCGGTTTTCGAAGTCGTCGAGCGAGGCCCGCGCTACCGCTTCGGTCTCCGACTCTACCCGCACGCCAAGGTATCGGGTGATCTCGGCAACGAGCGCTGCGGTGGCATCGTCCTCGGCTCGCACCTGGCTCCCTGAGCCGTTCTCGCCGCGCCCGGTGAAATACACCAGGCTCGATGACTCTGGAGGCGAACCGGTCACCCAATCCGGAACGTCGCGACTCTCGCCGGCCGGATCGGTGGCACACGCGCCTATCGCGAGCAGGAGAAAAACACACGTTGTAGGTCGCAGAAGCACGAGCAGCCTCATTTTATCGAAACCCGCCGTCAGAGAACACTTCGCCGGACTGAACCCGACGCCCACCGGTGCGGCAGGAGGACTTAGAGTCCTTCCTCCCGAAGCGACCGACGGACATGCTCGCGCACCGTACGCTCATTCTCGGTCTCCGGCTCCTGCATTTCCGCCTCAGCCGCCGAAATTGCGCTATCCACCTGCCTGTCGAGCACGTCGCGATCGATAGTATAGAGAACCATGTAGCGATACTCATCGCGGTCCACCGTCTCGCGGTCTTCCTCGTACCACCGGTATTTTACCCACCATTCTCCGGCACGGGAGAAACCGCTGAACTGCGCGTCCGATAGGGTCTTCACCACGTTTTCCATATAGGTATCGATCTCATCGACTTCTCCCGCGGCAGAACCCGCGAACCGCTGTTCCACCCGCGTGCTTACTCGCTGGGCTATCTGGGCCGGCGCGCTGAAGTTCTGAGCCCACATCTCGACTCCGCGAAGGTCTTCGCCGGTCTCCTCGACAATGACCGCGTACTTGTCTTCGAACTCGTCCATCTGCTCGACCGCCTGCGCCCCTTCGAGGCTCACTCTTACCCATTCCGGCGCGTCGACACCGCGGGAACTGCCGCGATGCTCGAGTACTACGAACGGCTGGACCGCTTCATCGGAGGGATCTGGTTCGCGTTCCTGCGTGCTCGCGCAGCCTCCTAAGAGCAAGGCAAGCGCCGCCGCCGCAACGCCGGCCATGGACACAGCGGCTCGGCCTGAGTGATTTCGATTCGCATACCACATATTACAATTTCTCCCACTTATTGTGTGTTCCAAAGACTTCACCGGTCTCAAAGACCGGTGTCATACGTTACCGCCTTGCCCCGGCGAAGCACCTGGTAGAGATCCTCCATACCCGGGGTCGAAGCCCCTACCCCGTAGATCAGGTCTTCGAGCTCGTCGAGCGGGCCAAAGTGCCGAACCGCCAATTGGGTCGAATCGGGGCTCTGATTCACCGTATCGACAGCGGCGACCCGATCGCGCAATTGCGAGCGAAACTGACTTACCATTCGCGAGTCGGGCGTATTCTGGATAGTAATCTCGTAGCGTACTCCGCGGCTGAGCGTCTGCTCCATAAGCGCTTCGCTCTGTTCGATCATGCGCGGCATCGCCGCGTACACCGCACTCTGCACAGCGTTGGACTGGGCGTCGAACGCATCGACGCGACTTACGGTGCGTTGACTGCGGTACGGTACCGAGCCGAGCAGCTGTCCGGTGGATGTTTCGTACATTCTCATGGTTACGTTCGCCTGGCCGTAATGGGTATTGCCTTCGGTCGACTCACTGACCGAAGCGTCGAGCTCTACGTACACGTCGGCGTTCAGTCGCTGCGCTACCCACTGGAGAATACCGACATCGCGGCCGGTTTCCTCCTCGTAGACTATTCGCTGATCTTCTTTTATGCGCTGTACTTGGGAGGCGTCGACCGCGTAGTAGCCGTTCGAGGCGAGATAGCTGTTCGCCTGTCCCACCGCAAGATCGAGCAGAAACCGGTCGGCGCTGATCTGCTCCTCGTCGTAGTAGACCATGTAGGTCATTGAATCGACGAACCGCCGGATAAACGCCCGCTGCTCTTCGGTAGCCCCGCCCCAGTCAACGTCTCGTCCCGTGCGTTCCTCCGAGCCGGCCGCATCGTCGGCTCTCGTCCCCGTGTCGGCAGACCGCGAGTCATCTGCACCCGAGTCCCTCGAAGCGAGACCGGATTCCCGGTCTATGTCGTTCGCGCGCAAGGTGTTGCGCACGGCCTCGGCGTTCACCTGAATCTCCAGCTCGTATACATAGTCCGGATTCTCGAATGAACCGACATTTTCTCTGCGAAAGGTCTCCATAGTCTCGTTAAACACGAACTGGTTCGGATTCCGTGTACCATAGAGCACCTCTTCAAGCAGATCGTAGTTGCGCTCCTCGATGTCTTCGCCGAGCTCGTCGATGACAAACGAACGCACCGCCTGCATCTTCGCGTCGTTCATAGCGGTTCCGAACGTTGTTCCGCGTCCGGTAGCCTCGTACGCAGGCCCCGCCTCGCGCGTATCGGCATCGGTAGTCGCACAGCCGGCGAGTATCACGAATACTATCAGGGTCACCACGACACCCCACGGGAACCACCCCTTTCCACCCGAAACACGCATGCAGATTGTACCCCTTATCATCGAATTGATAGCGACCCCCCTACAAACGGAGCCTGTATCGCCGGCAGATCCCGAATGGCCCCAGCGCTCGTATTCCACATCTGCGTCCACCCGAGCTCCATGCCGATCATAATATCCCTACTCGTCTGAAAACTCAGGTTAATTCCCGTTCTTCCTCCGACATGCGACGCCACGCGATCGGAGTCATCCTGGTCGGGGCGGTCGGCGGCGATCGCGCCTACCTGGACGCTCGGGCTCACTCGCAATCGGCGAAAAAAACCGATCGTCTCGACTCCCGCGTAGCCGGCAACAAGAAAATAGCCCTGCTGTCCCACAATCGGCGCTTCCACCGACACCATCGGTCGGACATTGTAAAATCCGCGATTCGGACTCACGCTGACTCCGGCCACTCCCCCAAGGACACGGGGGGCTCCTTCGGACGGTGCTCCACGATTGAGAAATAATCCGCCGTAAAGGCGAATATCCACGCCCCTTCGGGGCACCTCGCGAAGCTGGTCACCCACCGATGCCCCGTCGCCGTCGTAGACGAGCTTTCCCACGCTATACTGCTCATGGACCTCGCTGACGATAATCAGTCCGGTCTCCACCTCGTCGGTGTAACCGACGCGGCTTCGCCTTTGAGAAACAACCGCGTATTCATCTCCGAGCCTTACGCCCATATTTCGTCCGAACTCCATGTAAATCCGGTCACCCTCGCGGTCGATAATGCCGCTTCGAATTTGAAACTCGGAAATCGATCGAAGCTCGTACTCGAGATTACCCGGGATACCGTCGACAGCCGAGCGAACGGCACGGTCGGGATTGCGGTCGCGACCCGACGTTTCGATGCGGAATTGAGATTGAGTACGGCCCGAATCGACGTCAACGATAGTGAAGCTTGTCTCGATCCGGGCAGTGTACCGATTATCTCGGTAGTCGTACTCCATGTCGTACCAGGAGACGGATGGAACGACGACAAGAAATCCACCCGTGAGTGTCCGGAAGTCATCCTCGGTAAACGCCTGTTCGCCGAGCAGTACCGCTTCGGGCATCTCGGCGTCGTCGCTGCGATACTCGCGAACCGCCCTGATGAACTCGTCGACGTACTCGGCTCGAACGCGCTGTGGAAAGCCGATGACGTCAAAACGACCGAGATTAACGAACACATCGCGAATGCGTTCATCGACCGCCGCGAATGCGTTGTGAAAAAGGCGATCCCAGCGTCGACGACCGGTTCCCCGGAATCGGAACGAAAATCGCTCGGTATTGATGTCGAGTCGGATATACGGCCCGGAGGGAGCGGTTAGCTCGGGTTGTCCGTAGTAACTGAGCCGAAATATGGCGAGTTCCTGTCGTTCGGAAAATTCCTGCCCCTCGATGGTAACCGGCAACAACGCGAGAAGAAGAACGAATAAGCCAAGGGAAACGGGGCGATTAAGCATTAACGCAGCATCTCTACACTGCAATGCGAGTCTATCACTCGTCCCAGGAGAAATCGAGGCGCTCAGCCAACTCGGTGCGGTCCCGGTGCGCAAGAACGCTCATAATTCGTAGCGGCACACTTCGGTCTTCGGGATGGCGAGCGCTCATACGTACGCCGTCGAAGCGCGACTCATGAAGCTCAATTACACGCTCTTCTCCCTGACCTCCGCGAACATACAGCGAATCATCCTCGTGTCGCATTCGCAGAAGCAGCGTATCCCCGCCGGCGCCCGCGAACTCTGCCACCGTATCATCCTCGCCGAACCGCATAGCGCCGTCGGTGATAGCGGTCATAAGATGCGCCCCGTCATCCTCCGGATACGCTTCGGTAAACGCGAGTTCACCCTGTGCCTCCTCGGCGTCATCTCCGAGCTTCACCTCGATAATCAGGTCTTCGTCTTCGAACAGGAAAGCCGGGAAGTACACCGATGAGTCGGGTTCAAGAACAAGTTCGCCCGCGCGAACGGTGACCCGTCCGACCGTTTCAAGCTCTTCGGGAACGAATAACCCCTCGAACCCCTGCGCGTACGCGAGGCGCGACGCGTAGGCGCTTTCCATCGCACCTTCGAACAGCGCGTTGTCGGTGCTCAGCCGATCCTGTCCGTCACGGAAATAGACACCGAACTCCTTGATAACTCCAACGAAACCCGACGACTCGTGCCCGAACCTGGTCGTTCCCTCACGCAATGAAAGCTCCTCGGGGTCACTTACAACCCGTTGCCGTGCCGCCTCGGAGGGAGAATCGCCCAGCGGCGATGATGGAAACCCGACATCCACCCGGTCAATGCTCGCAAGCCGGCCGTCGACGAACCAGAGTATGGTCGTGTACTCGGTCCCGGGGGAAACAGAAACACTCAGGCGGACCGACTCTTCCTCGAAAACCGGATACCGTGCCGAGCTCTCTCCGCGCGTCTCGGCGTTCTCGAGGACGAGCCTGGGAATTCCATCAGAATCGGTTCCCAGTTCAAGTCGAAACTCACCGTCGCTATCCTCGGTGGAATAGAGAACCGCGTTCGACGGTGTCCCCGCCGCGCGCAGACGCGCGTTCAGGGAGAACGGCGCAAGACTGCTGCCGAGAAATGGAACGGCCACTCCTTCGAGTTCGAATCCGCTGCTACCGTCGAGATAATAGCCGAGGCTGTCCTGTTCCTCCCGGAGTTCGGGATCTCCGAACGACTCGCCCTCCCGAAAGTCCTCATTCAGCGAGCTTCTTACCCCCTCGTCCCGGGCCGTTCCCCGAAAACGAAGCAAGGAAAAGTAAGAGTCAACCGGTCCGAATGCGCCCCGCTCGGTATCCTCACCACTGCTGACGTAGACTTCCGTCTCCGCCGAGATTTCGCTGTCGAATGAATACCCGTCCTCCTGCGAAGGTTCGAAAGGATAGAGGTCTACCCGGAATCGGTGCACGCCTTCTTCATCGGGACTCTGCCACTCCAGCTCGTGAAAGCCATCTGAGACAGGCCCCGCGGAGATCACTTCGCCGTCCTCGCTCCAACGCACCCAGGCCGGCGAGTCATTGGATTCCACTGTCGTTCGAAGAAGAGCCCTTGCCCCGGGGAATACTTTCGCGGGAAACGCGCTTAAGCCGGAGAGAGCATACTCGTCTTCGACCACAAATACCCGCGAACGCTCGGAAGAGAGGGTTTCACTTCCGTCGATAACACGCGTTTCGACCGTGAACAGCCCCTGAGAAAGCTCGGAAAGCGGAAGATCGACGTAGAGATCGGCGCCTAAATCGTCACGGCTGCGCTCGAAGGAGGCAGCGACCGATCCGTCTTCGTCGATAAAGTCGACCTCGAGTGCCTCGAACACAATGTCTTCGGGAACGTCAACGCTTACTCGATACGATTCGTCGAGACCACGCACGGCACCGTCGTCCGCGACTTCGACACCCACCTCTTCCGAAAGCGCGTTTTCGGGCACAAAAAACGAGGCATCGTTACAGGATACGGTGAGAATGGCCAGCGCAATGACGCCAATGCGGGCGATTCTTCGCTGCGATGGTTTCACGACACTATAAGATAGCACGTAAACACGTTGAGTACGAGGCCCGAGACGCACTTTTTACGACACAAACGTTTACGACACCGGTATACCGCCCGCCTGGCAGCGCAGTCGGCGCAGAAATCACTGATTATCCAAAAAAAAGACTGAACAAAAGCCACGCGACAAGTACTGCCCCTAAAAGGGCGCCGAGAATCGGAATCAGAATCCAGACCGCCGCGGCGATCATGAGCAGCCGGTCAGAGAATCCGAACCTATCCTTTTTCGATTCCGCTGTCTTTTTCAACGCGATAATCCCTGCCGGTAGCCGCTCCAACACCGACGCGCGTCGCACAATTCCCTCAGGAGCCGAAAACACCGGCCTGCCGTTCTCCTGACCCGGCTGCCGCAACATCGTCGGGCGGATGTACAAGGTGACACGCAACTTCGCGCCCGCTTTCAGTCGGTTTCAAAGGCGGAACAACGGATTTGCATACATCCATCGCGTACGGACAGCGCGTGTGAAACGGACAACCCGAAGGTGGATTCGCAGGACTCGGTACATCACCCTTAAGAATAATGCGTTTCTTGTGTTTTGCCTGATCCGGGTCGCTCACCGGAATGGCCGACATAAGCGCCTGACTGTAGGGGTGCAACGGGTCGCGATACAGTTCATGCTTCGAAGCGACCTCCACGAGTTTTCCCAGATACATTACTCCGATCCGGTCGGCGACGTGTTTAACGACACCTAAATCGTGACTGATAAACAGATAGGTCAGCTGAAACTGATCCTGGAGATCTTCGAGCAGATTAATAATCTGGCTTTGGATGCTTACGTCGAGCGCTGAGATGGGCTCGTCGGCCACCACCAGACTCGGATTGAGCGCGAGAGCACGCGCGATGACGACACGCTGGCGCTGCCCGCCGGAGAACTCGTGCGGATACCTGCCGCTGTGATGCCGCTGCAAACCGCAGATCTCGAGCGTGCGCTCTACCCGCGCTTCGAGTTCCCGCCCCTCACCCATATTGTGCGCCTTCATTATTTCGCGAATCGCGGCGCCGATCGTCATTCTCGGGTTGAGCGCGCTGTAGGGATCCTGAAATACGATCTGCATTTCCTTGCGCAGTTGCCGCATACGTAAGGACGAGGCGCCGTATACATTCTCCCCGTTGAAAAGCACATTACCGGCGGTAGCCGATTGCAGCCGCAGGATCGTGCGGCCGGTGGTACTCTTCCCGCAACCGCTCTCGCCGACAAGGGCGAATGTTTCGCCCGGGTAAATGTCGAACGATACATCGTCGACCGCTTTTACGTAGCCGGTGGTCCGGCTGAACACGCCCGAACGTATCGGAAAGTACTTTTTCAAGCCCTCGACGCGAAGAACCGGATCCCGTTCGACCTGTTCGGTCTGCATTTCATTGGAACTCATCGGCATTATCAATCCTCGATCGCTTCGGCGGCGGTTTCCAGCGGCCGCGCCTGCGCTTCGGTTTTGTCAAGATACAGCCAGCAGCGCACTCCGTGTTCATTCTCGCCGTCGCGTCTGCCCGGCATTTCGTGGCGGCAGATCTGCATAGCGTGAGAGCACCTCGGATGGAACGGGCATCCACCGGGCATGTGCAGCGGATTCGGAACCGAGCCGGGTATGAACGCGAGGCGATCACGATCCTCGTCCATCGACGGTCGTGAACCTATCAAGCCCTTCGTGTACGGATGCTGGGGATTGTGGAACAGGTCGTGCACCGTGCCCTGTTCGACGATCTTTCCGGCGTACATGACAAGCACGCGGTCGGCCATCTCCGCGATAACGCTGAGGTCGTGGGTAATGAAAATAATCGCGGTATCGAGGCGATCCTTGAGATCGCGCATAAGCTCGAGAATCTGAGCCTGAATCGTTACGTCGAGCGCGGTTGTCGGCTCATCGGCGATAAGCAGCTTCGGGTCACAGCTGAGCGCCATCGCTATCATGGCGCGCTGACGCATACCGCCGGAGAATCTGTGCGGATACTCGTCGATAACTTCGTCCGCCCGAGGAATTCCGACCAGTTTGAGCATATCTATCGCACGCTCGCGCGCGGTGTCCGCGTCCACGTTCTGGTGCAGCTGAATCGCTTCGATAAGCTGATTTCCGATTGTATAGACGGGGTTAAGACTGGTCATAGGCTCCTGGAAAATCATGGCGATCTCGTTTCCACGAACCTTGCGTATCTGTTCTCCCGTGAGCTTGAGCAGATCGCGGCTCTCCTCGAAAAAGATCTCGCCCGCTTCTATTTCGGCGGGCGGCATCGGCAAAAGTCTAAGAAGACTCAACGATACCGCGGTTTTCCCACAGCCGCTTTCGCCGACAATGCCGACTACCTCGCCTTTTTTTACTTTGAACGATACGTCGTCCACCGCCCGCACAGTGCCACCGTCTGTGTGGTAGCTCATCCGTAGGTTTCTTACATCAAGCAGTGTACTCATGAAGCGTTAATCCTTAACGACTTTTCGGGTCGAGCGCGTCACGAAGTCCATCCCCTAAAAGGTTGAATCCGAGAACCATCAACAGAATGGCGAGGCCCGGGTAGGTGGTCAGGTGGTGCGCGGTACGGATATACGCGCGCCCATTGCTGAGAATCGCCCCCCATTCGGGATTCGGCGCCTGCGCGCCGAGCCCGAGAAATCCCAGACCGGCCGCGAACAGAATCGATGTTGCAATCTGAAACGTACTTTGTACGATAATCGGCGCGAGACAATTCGGAAGAATATGGCGAAAAATGATCGTAAAATCGCTCAGGCCCGCCGCTCGGGCCGCTTCAACGTAGCTCTCTTCCTTGGCCGCGAGGACGGACCCCCGAACGAGTCTCGCGTAGATCGGCACGCTCGCGATGCCGGTGGCGACCATGACATTCTGGACGCCCACCCCGAGTACGGTAACGACCATGATAGCAAGGAGAATCCCGGGAAACGCGATCATAATATCTATGATCCGCTGGCTGAAAATATCGAGCTTTCCGCCGTAGAAACCGCTGATCGCCCCGATCGGAATACCGATCGCCGCGCCGATTGCCACCGAGATAAAGCCGATATTCAGCGAAATCCTGCTCCCAAACAGCATTCGGCTGTAGAGGTCGCGGCCGAGATCGTCGGTCCCGAGAAAATGCTCCCCGCCCGATCCCTCGAACCGGTTCAGAAGATCCGTCTCGAACGGTGAGTGCGTCGCGAGGTAGGGAGCAAAGATCGCACAGATGACAAATGCGCCGATTATGAACACACCGGCCATCGCGCTGCGATTATGAAGGAGGTGCTTACCGACCTGACGCCACTCCGAGACCCCGTGGCGGGCCCGCGTTCCCTCGGGACTTTCCTCGATGTCTCCGGGCTCGTGCTCGAACTCTTCCTCGTACCTCTCTTCGACCGGGTAGGCATGATCTTCCGCGCCGGTTCCACTTTGCTGTATATCACGTGTGTCCATGCGTATTACTCCTCACTGCCGCCCTGGTAGTGAATTCGCGGATCGAGAAACGCGTATATGATATCCACCGCAAGGTTTATCACGACAAAGACGAACGCCATAAGCATTACCGTCGCCTGAACAACCGGGTAGTCCCGCCGCAGAATCGAATCCACGAGCAGACGACCGATTCCCGGCCAGGCAAAAACGGTCTCGGTGAGCACCGCGCCTCCGAGCAGAATACCGAACTGAAGCCCCATTACCGTGACAACCGGAATAAGCGCGTTCTTAAGCGCGTGCTTGTACACAACGAACCGCTCGGCGAGGCCCTTTGCCCGCGCCGTCGTAATGTAATCGGCTTTAAGGACGTCGAGCATGCTCGACCGGGTGATACGGGCAATGAGCCCGGCGCTCGCCATTCCAAGCGTAACCGAGGGGAGAATCAGATGACGCCACGACCCGAGGCCGGTTGCCGGTAGCAACCGTAACTGAACCGCAAAAAGAAGCTGCAGCATAAGCCCGAGCCAGAACACCGGCGCGGCGACTCCCAGCAGCGCAATCACCATACTGACGTTGTCGAACCACGAATTACGCTTCGTCGCCGAGACGACACCGGCGGCGACTCCGAGAATGGTGGCTATGACCATGGAAGTCGTCGCGAGCAGCATGGTTCTCGGAAACCGTTCGGCAATGTCGGCAGCAACCGGACGGCGGGTGAACGTCGAGGTTCCGAGGTCACCCCGTGCAAGGTCCCGCAGAAATATGCCGAACTGCACCGGAAGCGGCTCATCGAGCGCGTACCGCACGCGTACTTGCTGAACGAACTCCGGCGACGCCTGCACACCGGCAATCGCACGCGCGGGGTCGCCGGGAATAAGCCGTATCATCGAAAAGACGAGAACGGCCACTCCGAGTACCACCGGCACGGTCAGTAACAGGCGACGCGCAATATACTGATACACTTGTCCAAAACTCCATTACATTCCGCCTCGAAAATCCGAGCAGCGGATTATCTCCACCTGTTCTGGATGAGCCCACGAGCTCACGCCAGACGTATTACGCAGTCAGGCCACGGATTCTTGTCCCCGGCACACCGAGACGCGCCGAAAAGAAGCCCCCGTGGCCTCACTACGCCGGGATCGCGCGAGCGAACAATACGTCGCGCGTCCCGGCATCCACGTTACCTATAACGCCGCCGGCGGCGCCTATTCTTCGATGAAGTAGGCGTCCCAGGCACTCACGTTTTCGAGCGGGTGATGGATAAGTCCACCAACATCCGCGCGTTCGGCGTTAATCTGCCCCTCGTTGTGCAGGAAAATCCACGGCGCGTCATCCCAGACAAGTGAGATGGCCTCCGCGTAGAGCTCTTCACGGACATCCGGTTCGGTCTCCGTGCGAGCCTCGTCGAGCAGATCGTCCACCTCCTCGTTGCTGTAGAATCCGCGGTTGTTCCCGTCAGGGTTCCACTGATCGGTATGCAGCAGGGCGTAGAGTCCATAGTCGGCGTCGAGGG
>JBKGYS010000022.1:0-23793 GCA_046545955.1 Spirochaetales bacterium
GGGAAGGCGATGTGCTCGAAAACCAGCGAAATTGTCGTGAATTTCCAACGCCCACCCGGCAATCTCTTCAACGTTTCGCAACTCGAAGGCTACGAACCAAACTCCATCTCAATATGTATACAGCCGCGCGAGGGCTCCCACTTCCGATATCAGGTCAAGGTCCCCGACCGTGGGGGAACTTCACGGCCGGTGGATATGACCTTCGACTACCGTAACGCCTTCCCCGATCATCCGATTCCCGACGCGTACGAGCGCCTTCTGCTCGATGCGATTACCGGGGACGCCTCGCTGTTCGCCAGAAGCGACGCAATCGCCGCCTCCTGGCGCATTATCGATCCTGTTCTCGATGCGTGGGAGCGGGACCCGAGCGAGCTCGCCGGGCTGCCGGAGGAGCAGCGCCCGAAGCCGCTCTCGTTTTACGAGCCGGGAAGCTGGGGGCCGGTCGAAGCCGAGGAAATGCTTGCCCGCAACGGACACCGATGGCGCTTGTGGTGCGCCGGCCGCGGCGACGACAGCAGCTGTATCGAAATATCGCAGTAGCCGGCGCTTGCCTGTGAGTGTCTGCGGCAATAGCTTACAGTGGTGGATACACAACTGCAGGCCCTCTACGCGAGGGCCTGGGATGAACTTGCCGAGGGCGCGAGGCGCAGTCGTCACCCCTTTCATATCGGCACACTGGCCATGGTCACCGGTAACGCAAACGGTGTTGCGGGAGCCGACTGCTGTTCGATGGTTCTGCGGGAAGCAAACCGTTCCTGCGCGCGTCTGCTGACCCATACCGACTCCCGAAGTCGGAAGGTCGCGCGAATCGAAATGTATCCGCTCGTCGGCTGGTTATGCTTCGATCCGGCTGCGAGGTTTCAGGTTCGCATTCAGGCTCACGCCCGTGTCGAACGGGATTCGGAACTCGCCGAACGACGCTGGCACGAGGCGGATCTCAACGCACGGCGTTGCTATCTCTGCGACCCGTCACCGGGCACCGAGGCGGATGTGCCCGTATCGGGTTTACCTCCACGCCTCGAAAGCCGCCATCCCATGAAAGACGAGAGCGAATACGGGAGGGATAACTTCTCAGTGCTTGTTCTCGACGTCGTCTCGATGGAAACGCTCGAGCTGTCCGCCGGTGGGCACCGCAGGGCGCACTTTGGGCTTCGCGATCGAACTATTCGCGAAGCCTGCTGGCTCGTGCCGTAGAGGCCGCCTACTTGGCGTGCGGGCGCGCCTCGCGTACAATCCCAGCCCATGCATGTCCTTCTGACCGGAGCCGCAGGGTTCGTCGGTGCGCGCACAGCCGCTCGTCTTCTCGAAGACGGGTATACACTCACCGCGGTAGACAACTTTAACGATTACTATGACCCGAGACTCAAGGAACACCGCGTAGAGCAACTCTCGCGCCACCGCGGATGCACGTTCCTGCGCGGCGATATAGAGGACTACTCGACGGTCGAATCGCTGTTCGAGTCGAAGCGCCCCGAGGCGGTCATTAACCCCGCCGCTCGGGCGGGCGTGCGGGCGAGTATCGAGGATCCCTTCGTGTACCTCCGAACGAACGCTACAGGGACGCTGAATCTGCTCGAGGCTATGCGCCGCTACGACGTGGGTAAACTCGTGCTCGCATCGACCTCGAGCCTCTACGCCGGAAGCGATATGCCGTTCGTGGAGTCGTTACCCGTGAATACACCGATTTCACCGTATGCGGCGAGCAAAAAGGCGGCCGAGGCGCTCGCCTACAGCTACCATTCCCTGTACGATATCGATGTTTCGGTCCTCCGATATTTTACCGTGTTCGGGCCTGCCGGGCGGCCGGATATGATGCCCTTTCGCTTTATCAAGTGGATTAGCGAAGGCACCCCGCTTACCCTCTACGGCGACGGCAGCGCGAGCAGGGATTTTACCTACGTGGACGATATTGCCGAGGGGACGGTGCGCGCGCTCACACCGCTGGGATACGAGGTGATTAACCTTGGCGGTGGGCGTAATCCGATCACTGTCAGCGATATAATCGAAAAAATGGAGAAGCTTATCGGCCGCCGCGCGCGTATCGATTACCGGGACCCCGTGGCTGCAGATATGAAAAGCACCTGGGCTGATATTAGCAAAGCTGCGCGCCTCCTCGATTGGAGCCCGTCGGTTGACGTGGACGAAGGACTCGCGCGTACCGTCGAGTGGCACAAAGAGCACGCCGGGCTTGTCGCCGATATGCGCGTCGACTGAAAATTCGTTCCATCCCGGCGTGTCTCGGCGCGGCAGGATACGGGGATGCCATTTCAATGATTACTACCGTACAGCTACTTTTCGGAGTAACGTTTCTCGTGGGAGGAGCGTATTTTCTCGTAGAGGGAGCCTCGGGCATTGCGCGTCGGCTTCACGTCGGATCTCTCACTATAGGGCTCACGATTGTTGCCTTGGGAACGTCAGCACCGGAGCTCGCGGTAAACAGTGTGGCAGCCGTTCGGGGCTACGGCGATATCGGTATTGCCAATGTCATCGGCAGTAATATCTTTAACGTGCTCGCGGCGTTGGGCATTGCGGCGCTCGTGAGCCACCTGACGGTTCGCTCCACCACCGTGCGGTATGAGATTCCCATGTGTCTCGCGAGTGCCATTGTGCTTCTGGTGCTCATAGACTCGGGAACGCTTACTCGAATGAACGCGATGCTTCTGCTGGCGTTATTTGTGGCATTTCTCGTATATACCGCCGTTACTGCACGGGCGTCCGGTTCAGGACTTGTGCCCGAGTTAAGCGGGAATATCCGGGATTTGTCGTTATCGCGGGCGCTGGTGTACCTCGTAGGCGGGTGTGCCGCGGTGATTCTCGGCGGAGAGTGGGTGGTGAACGCGGCGGTATCACTCGCCGAGCAGTTGGGTGTATCCGAGAGAGTGATCGGGCTTACCATCGTGGCGGTGGGTACCTCCTTGCCCGAGGCCGCGACGTCGGTTGTGGCTGTATTTCGCGGCGAAACGGATATCGCTGTGGGAAACGCGGTAGGGTCCTGTTTGACTAACGTCTTTCTTGTGCTCGGAGTAACCGCAGCGATTAGTCCCGTGTCGGTGGGCCCCGAGGCGTTTCACGACGGACTTATGTACCTTGCCGGCGCGGCGATGCTCCTTGCCTTCGCGTTGCTGCCGAGCCCGGGACGCATTCACAGGATCGAAGGGTCGGTCATGCTTCTCGGCTACGCCGCCTACATTTGGTATACGGTCTCCGTCGGTTGAGTGCGTCTGCGTGCGGCCGCACCGGGCGTGCGGGCGTACCGGGCGTGCGCACAGACTCAGTCGGTGCTCACGACTTTTCGCCGTGTACCTTCTTCTCGAGAACCGAAAGCAGCGCTTCGAACTTCGGCCGTACTTGGGGAGACGCTTCCACTATGTCTTTGTGCGCCTCGAGAACATAATCGTCTGTGAGCAGATCCTTTCGCTGGACAGGTACGTGGTCGAGTACATCGGTGCGAAGCTGTTCCAACGACGATTCGAACACAATCGGCAGGTACCCATAGAGGTGGCACGTCTTGAGAATATTGGCGACCGATTTCGATGGATTGCAGAACCAGGTCTTGCCGTCATGCTGCGCCATAAAACGGTTGAGCTTGAGCATGGTTCCGATCGTGGTGCTGTCGATGTATTCGGTTTTCGAAAGGTCCAGGAAAACACCGGTTATGCCGTTTTGCGAGACAACCTCGCTCACATGCTCGAACATCGAGTAGGCGGTGAGCGCCTGTATGTGACCTTCTGCGAACAGAATCAAGACGTCTTTTTGTTTCAGGTAGTAGACGTGTCCGCTTTCATTCACACTATAAGCATAGTACAGAATGCATACATCGACTACCACCCTCGATTGAATAGCTGCCGAGCGGGAACAATTCGAGACGAACCGGCCGGCGGTGGAAGGACTGCAAGAGAGTGGATCAGCATGAGTTCCCTCGCTCCGCACCCCTGTGCTACAGTCCTGCTACTCCGCAATGAATGAGGCAAACGATCGCCGGCTAAGCCGCAGCGGCTGGATTTCCATTCTCGTCAATGTCTTGCTGTTTGCGCTGAAATACTGGGCCGGTCTTGTGACAGGTTCAGTCGCACTCACCGCCGACGCCTGGCATACCCTTTCGGACTCCGCCTCTTCGATTATGATGCTTTTCGGCGCGCGTAAGGCGAAAAAACCGGCCGACGGCGAACATCCATTCGGTCATGGACGCGCGGACCTCATTGTAGGTATCGCGATCGGTACGGTCGTGGGGTGGATCGGGATATCGTTTCTTGTCGAGAGTCTTGAACGAATCGGATCGGACAACCTCGTCGAGTACGGCGCGATTGGTGTGGTCGTTACGATTCTATCGCTCCTCGGTAAAGAGGCGATCGCGCAGTTCGCGTTTCTCATGGCGCGAAAGAGCAATTCCGCCTCGCTGCGGGCGGATGCCTGGCATCATCGCAGCGACGCCTTGAGTTCCCTGGTCATCCTCGTCGGAATTGTATTTGCCGGGAGCTGGCCGTATACCGACGCTATTCTCGGATTTACGGTAGCGGGATTTCTCTTTTACGCCGCGTGGGATACCGTGCGAAGCTGCAGCATGCCGCTGCTCGGGGAATCACCGTCGAGGCGGTCGCTCGAGCAGGTCCGCGGTATCGCTCGCGAGACGAGCCCTGAGCTTGATCATGTGCATCACGTTCACGTTCATCGCTACGGCGATCATACCGAGCTGACCTGCCACGTTCATGTGGATGGAACGAAAAGCGTCAACGAAGCGCACGATCTTGTCGATGAGTTCGAGCAAGCGCTTCGCGATCGTATGGGAGTCGAACCGACGGTTCACGTCGATCCGGACGACGAACCCGAACGAAAGTAGCCGCACGGCGGGGTGCGCTACGCTTGCGATCCTCATAGGCCCGGCGCCGCGGCCTCCCGCACAACACGGCTCTCCGTTCGCAGGCGACCGGGAGCCAGGCGCAGCGCCGGCGCTGCGCCGGCGCTGCGGGAGCCGCCGCCTGAGCGCAGGCGCACACCGCGGGTGCCGCGACAGGTCTCACCCTAAGCAGACGCGCTCGTCCTCAGGGGTGATAGGCGAGAACTCGCGCTGCTGCGCGGTATAAAAGTCAGCCAAACGAACGATTTTTCGCTCAAAAACCCCACCGCGATCTGCAGCAGGGCCTGTAACGACTTCTTGCGGTGCTGGGTTACCGATAACCGGGGTCCATCTAATTCATGGACGGCTTAAAGCCTGTTTCCGCGACAATCTTGTAGAAGTCGCCTTTCTTTCCAAGCGCGTGTTTCCAGGTTTCCTGCGGATCGGGATGAAAGACAATGTCGGCGCGCACCTCGTGCAGTAGCCAGGCGCCTTCGCGTAACTCGTCCTCGAGCTGGCCGGGGCCCCAGCCACAGTAGCCGGCAAAGAAATGGATCGAGGGATGATCGTCGCGGGTTTCGCTGTTCCAGGCGTCGGTAAGCCACGCGAGGAGCTCCGGCGAGGCCGGCTCGAATACTACACCGGGCGCCGGTGAAACCGCGTTTTCGTTTTCCGGCATCCCCGGCAGGCCCGCGTGCATGACAAAGAGAAACTCCTGCTGTACCGGCCCGCCGACATATACCGGAATATCGGCGATCGGAGAGTCTCCGATCTCCTCGAGTACCTCGCCGAGCGTCGTGTCGCTCTGACGATTGACCACGAGTCCAAACGCACCTTCCTCATTGTGCTGGATAATCACGACAACGGTGCGATAGAAGTTCGGGTCCATCAGGTCCGTTTCGCTTATGAGCACATATCCCTCGAGCGAGTCTGGATAGGTACGCGCACTCGGATCGACTAAGGGGTCATCCGGATCTCGAAACTCGTCCATGGTTACCAGTATACGGGTATCGACGCGATCGCGACTACCAGTCATACTGCCACGGCAGAACCAATGCAGGAGAAAGAAGTACTCTTCGGCGTTGAGCCGACCACCAGGATTCCCTACGGTGTCAGCCGCTATTACGCGTCCCTCGCTGAACGCGAAGATCCGGACACCGATCCGATCGCCGCGCAGTACATTCCCCGTTCGGGCGAGCAGCACATAGCCCCGGAAGAATCGACCGATCCCATTCGCGACGGCGATTACGAGGTGTCTCCCCGTTTTATACATCACTACCGTGATAGGGCGCTTATGCTCGTCAACGACCGCTGCGCGACCTACTGCCGGCACTGCTTTCGTCGTCACTTCACCGGTCACGGGGCCGGGCGCATTTCGGAGCTGGAGGTCGATGGTTGCCTGGACTATCTCCGCGAGCACACCGAAGTTCGGGAAGTGCTGCTTTCAGGTGGCGACCCGCTGATGCTCGCCGACGGCGAGTTGTTTCAACTTATAGACCGCCTCCGGTCTGTGCGCTCGCTCATGATCCGTCTGTGCACGCGCATGCCGGTGGTGCTGCCGAGCCGCGTCGGAACGGCGCTCGCCGACGGGCTTTCCTCCCGGCTTCCGGCCTGGACGGTCGTACAGGTAAATCACCCACGCGAGATAACCGACGAGTTTCGCACCGCAGTCTCCCGCTTAACCCGCGCCGGTGTTCCCGTCGCCAACCAGGCGGTGCTTCTTCGCGGCATTAACGACAGCGCCGACACGCTCGAGTCGCTGTGTACCGGGCTCCTCGAGGCCGGCGTCAAACCCTACTACCTCTTTCAGGGCGATCTCGCAAGCGGAACGTCGCACTTTCGCGTTTCGATCGAGCGGGGAATCGAGCTTATGCGTACCCTGCGCTCGCGCATCTCAGGGCTCGCGATACCGACATACGCCGTGGATCTTCCCGGCGGCGGGGGCAAAGTGCCTGTCGAGTCGAGCCTTCGACGGATCGAAGAGGACCGCTACATTCTCGTCGACGCCGAGGGCCGGGAGTGGAGCTATCCCCGCAGCTGCTGAATTCGGTAGACAATGCTCTGACCGAACACGCTAACGCCGCTGTTGAGCACTACCAGCCCGGCGGTGCCCATTGCGAACCATTCACCGGCCGATTCCGCCTGGCTTTTCACGATAATCGCCTGACCGGTAATGCTTACACCCGCGCCGATAAGGATAAGTCCGCCAATCGCAAACACAAGCCATTTCAGTTTCAAGTGTTCCATACGCTTTCTACCTACCATGCTCGCCAAGCTATGGCAATTGCCCGTTGCTCCGTTCGAACCTCCGGGCAGGAAACCTCCGACGGATCCCCGAGGGTCGTGTTGCCGAAGTAGCCTTTCGAATCGGGCCTACAACAGATACTCGCGCAAGACTTGTCCGAGCTTCTCCATATCCACGGGCTTTGTGATTACGTCATCCATGCCGGCCTCACGGCAGTGCTCGAGCGACGACGGCTGCGCATCGGCGGTCAGCCCGATAATCGGTAAACGCGTGTGCCTATCGCCTGTCATTTTTCGAATACTTCGTGTCGCCTCGACACCGTCGAGGTTCGGCATGTACATATCCATGATGATGCAGTCCACCTGTTCTTTGGTGACCATCTCTACCGCGCGCCGGCCGTCGACTGCCTGAAATACGCTCGCGTTCGGCAGCATGCGCCGGATCATAGCCGTAACGAGGGCGGAGTTAATCGCTACGTCGTCGGCGACAACAACGTTCACTGCCCTGTCGCTGAGCGCCGCCCGAGTTCTCATTGGGGTTTTCCGATCGCTCGGAATCTCGGAGGTGTCGCGCGATCGCGGTCGTTCGGGCACCGCCGGCGAGGCGGCAACGACGTTGCGGCGAGCGTTTGCACGCGCTTCGTTTATTTCCGCAAGAATGGAGACTAAGGCTGATGGTTTCACCGGCTTTTGAAGGTACCAGAACTTCCCGGCCGCGTCGCCTCGGGTGTAGCTCTCGCGCTTGCCGGTATCTTCGGAGAGCACGTACATGACCACGGCAGGTGGTGTCGAGGCTGGGGAGTCGACGCGGTAGCCAAGCGTTGCTGTTACCCCGGTCCCGGACGAATGCGCCGAATCGCTGCCAATGAAAACCACGTCGAACTGCGACATGCTACTCGAAGCGCGGTCGCGCCTCGGGTCGGCATTGCCTCCTACCTCGTCGAGCGTAGACACGGCGTGGCAATCGATGCCGAACCGCGAAAGCAGATCACACAAAAGCTTCCGGCTTGCGGCGGTGTCGTCGACGACGCACGCTCTGCGCAGGTGCTCGAGCGTTCCCGGCTCACCGACATCGACTAAGGGCGTCGGTGGCTGCCCGAGTTCGCGCGCCACCGGAAGCGTAAAAAAGAACCGACTTCCTGTGCCGGGTTCGCTTTCAACGCCGATACTGCTGCCCATTTTTCTCACAATACGGTTTGTAATAGCGAGTCCGAGCCCGGTACCCGGCTCTCCACCGGCGGTTGCCGTCTTGAACTGAGAGAAGGGTTCGAACAAACGCGCCTGCTCCTCCGGTGCAATACCGCAACCGGTATCGCGAACCGAAAAGTGATACTGCACCTCCCCATCGCCGTCGCTGGTGTCGCGACCGGTGGCGGTAACCGCGAGCTCGACCTCGCCGGAATCGGTGAACTTGACCGCATTGCTCACGAGATTCACAAGCACCTGTTTGAGTCGGATCGGATCGACGAGCACGTAGCGCGGGAGTTGGAAGTCCATGCGAAGAAGAAGCTCAATGCGTTTGCGGGCCGCCTTGAGCGCCATCATATCCACAGTGTCTTCGAGCAATCGACGAATATCGGTCGACTCGGGGTTCAGTTCGAGCCGGCCGGCGCGAATCTTCGAGAAATCGAGGATGTCGTTAACAATTTCAAGCAGTGCCCGCGCCGAGTTGTTCGCAGTCGCAACGTATTCCTTCTCTCTCGCGTTGAGAGGCGCGTGGAAAAGGAGATCGGTAGACCCGATAACGCCGTTCAACGGCGTGCGTATTTCGTGACTCATATTCGCGATGAAATCCGATTTCGCACGGTCGGCGGCTTCCGCCTTTTCCTTCGCGACGATAAGCGAGCGTTCCGCGTCCACCCGGTCGAAGGCGTGCACGATAATATCCGAGAGTACCGTCAGAAGCCGGATTTCCGAATCCGTCCACCCGCGGAAGCGGCCGACCGTCTCATATCCGATATAGCCGAGTACCGTCTTGCCGCGACGCAGCGGTATGGAAAGCAGCGAACAAATGCCCTGACGCAGAAGCTCAGCCCTCTCCGCCTCGGCCTCCGGCGGAAGATCGTCCGGATCCGCGCAGTGCACCCGCTCGCCATTTAATATATGATCGCGCCACCAGGGAAAATTATCGAACGGAACGTCCTGAATCGCGTTCTGCTGCCACGAGATACCCGGGGCACACCATTCGTGCGTATTCGTGGTGGTCACATCCGAGGTGTTCCCTTCGCCGATGAGAACCGGACGCGAGAGCTGAAACACCCACATCCTGTCGAGATCGAGAAACCCGCACACGCGCTCGAGCATGCCCCCGATCTTTTTGTCCAGGTTGTCGGCATTCGCGTCGACAAAGTCGGTGGATACGGCACTGATAATCTTCTCGAACTCATTCTGACGGGCAAGAGCGTTCTCCGCGATCTTGCGGTCGGAAATATCCCGTATCGTGGCAAAGTGGTAGGTGATCTTGCCGGCGTCATCGCGGAGGGTCGAAGAGTCGACGAGAACGGGAAAGCGCTCTCCGTTCCGGCGACGAAAAACCAGTTCCGACGATTCGATCCCCGTGTCCCTTGACCGACGATAGGCGTCGTACACTTTATTCCTGTGTTCATCCGGCCAGTAGCAGTAGGGCGGGTATTCCCCGATGAGTTCCTTCCGCGTGAAGCCGGTCATGCGGCAGAAAACCTCGTTGACATCGACCTGTCGGCCCTCCGAGTCCGTCATAATGAATCCGACCGGGAGGTTCTGAATAACCGCTTGTGAGAAGTGGCGTTCTCGGCGTAATGTTTCCGCGGGCGTTTCCGGCTCGAATATAACGGAGAACTGGCCGTACTCGGGTGAGTAGACGTGTACTCGAAATATCCGGTCAACCTCGGGGAAATAGCGTTTCCGCTGCCGCGGCCTCCGGTCGGTCGCCACGGAAGCGTATAGCTCAATGAGATCCCTTTCGTCGGGCGCGTGCTCCGGGAAGACTTCTGCGAAGCGACGACTAACAATCTCGCGGGAATCAAGACCGGTAAGCTGCTCGAACGCGGAATTAACCTCGAGAAACTCGAAATCCCACGGTTCACCGGTAGTAGCGAATACTATGCGGCCCAGGAAAAAACCGAAGTGGGAGTCTTCACCGGATTCGACTATATCCACACTGTCCATTACACATCGTCGCGTCTCAAGGTCTTCACTCGTACAATGTGTGTTTTACGGTCCAACATCAAGTCCCCGGCATCGAAAGCGCAACAAAAGCGTGGGCAATCTGTTCAGGCGCATTCGCTCAGAAGTCGATTAACGGTCCCGTCCGGCACTCCTGGGCCAAAGGACGGCCCGGTGCTCTCTTCTTCCGGCCATCCGTCTTCTCCCGGGTTCCGCCGGTGCGTTCCGCCGAGCGGCGACGCTCTCGAGTCCTTCATCAAAACAGGGTGCATGCGACCGCACCCACTTGGGGACCTGCCGCAACGAAAACGAAGGTCGTTCTGCCTGTCAGGCATGCCGTTCACCGGCAACAAGCCGGGCACCATCGAGCTCGCCTTCTTCTTGCGCCTCTTCGTGCTTTCCCGCTTTCCATTCATCCCACGAGCCCGTGGTGGCGGATGCCTCCGCCTGTGCGACGCTGCGTCGCTGCAGGAAGAACCAGACAATTCCGGCTACGCCCGCCAGGACGTTGCCCGCGGCGACGCCCCAGAAGACGCCATTCAGTCCGAAGAGCTCACGGCCCACGTACGCCAGCGGTATCAAAAGGACAAAGAGCCGAAGCGCGGCTATTCCAGCGGCCGACATGGGCTTTTTCAGACCGTTAAACGCGGCTGCCGTGAGGTTGACAATACCCAGGAAGCCGTAACTCGCGGCGACAATAGTCAGGTATCGGGCCGTCACGTCGACAACCTCCGCGGTGTCGTTGAACGCCCGGGCAACCGGGTGTGCGGCCGCGTAGAAGACGATCATCACCATAGCGCCCCAGGCTATCGAAAACAGCGACGCGGAGCGATGCGCCTGAATCACCCGCCGCTCGTTGCCGGCGCCGTGGTTTTGACCGACAAAGGGTGTCAGGATCATCGATAGGGCCAGCGTGAAGACCAGCGCAAAGGACTCGATTCGGGTAGCAGCGCCGAAACCGGCCACCGCATTCGTACCGAACTCCGAAACGAAACGGGTTATGACACCCATCGAGATCGGAAGCAGGATATTCGCTGCCGCTGCCGGGATGCCGACAAAGAGTATCCTCGCCCAGGCCCGGAGCAGCGAGAAGAGGGGACCAATATCGAGGCGAAAGAGTCGCTCCCGGCGAACGATAACCGTGGCGACAATCGCGAAGCTCGACGCCCGGCCGATAACCGTTGCCAAAGCTGCGCCGGAGATCCCCATCGAGGGGATCGGCCCCAAGCCGAAAATCAGAAGCGGATCCAGGGCGATGTTGAGCATTACCGAGAGGGTGAGCACCATCCCGGGAATCTTCGTATCCCCGGTCGCCTGCAGGACGTTCATCCCGATCATTGGGAGTATTACGAAGGGCAAGCCGATGAACCAAATAGTCATATAGTCCCGCACGAGTGGAAGCGTCTCGGCGGTGGCGCCCATCGCGGTGAATAACGGCCGTATGCCGAGCAGCCCGGCTACGGCCAATACGAGCACGACGCCGAACGCAAGCAGGTGCGACTGGGTTGAAAGACGTCCCGCCTCCGCCCGGTCGTTCCGTCCGAGTGCGTTTGCTATGTAGGTCGATGTTCCAATGCCGAGCCCCATCGCAAGGCCACCGGAGACGAGTACCACTGGAAAGGAGAAGCTCATCGCGGCGAGAGGGTCGGCTCCAAGTTGTCCGACAAAATAGGTGTCGGTCACGTTGAACAGCACAATGCTCAAGGTACCTGGGATCATCGGCAAGACCAGCCGAAAGAGTGCTCCTGCAACGTTATCGTTCAGCATATCGGGTTTCTTCATGCGCGCTATCCCTTCATCACGTTTTCTGTTCTTCCTGTCTGATGTTGTTCGTGCGGTTAACTTTGTTTCGCTCGCGCGTTTTCGGTGGCGGTATCCGATGTGGCAGGGTCTCCTGCGCACATCGAGGCATCCGGAGCGTACTCCCCTTGTTCGAAGAGCGGACCCATCTGCTGCTGCATGACGCGGTAGAGCGTTGCCAAACCTTTGCGCAGGCTCTCCAGGTCGGTGTCCTCGAGACAATTCAGGAGTTCCGCGGCTCGATCAATGGCCATCCGTTCAACCTCGCGCAGTGTCTCCAGGCCCTGCTCGGTCAGCTGGGCAAACACCGTCCGTCTGTCGGCGGTGCAGCGAATCCGCTCAACCCACCGCCGTTGTTCCAACACGCTGATAGTGCGCGACATGGTTGGCAGACGAACCGCGTGCATCTCGGCAAGCTCGTGCAGGCTGCGGTTTCCACGGCGCAGCGTACGGAGAATGCGAAAGTGGACGTTGTTGTCTACCGGCGAGTTCCGACGGAGATCGCTGCTCACGTACCCCATAACGGCGGGAAGAGTCTCGAGCAGGACTTCCGCGGTCTCTTTCCGGGATGTATCATTCATAAGCTAACCTAATCGTTTGGAGTGCTAACAATAAGAACGGTCGATGCACCGCGTCAACAAGCGGCAGAAAATAAATCAGTCTGAACAATAGTCGGCTTGGGCCGTCGTAACCCGGTTCGCCGAACACCGTGGCAATCGGCCGGCCGTCTCCGGGTTTCGATTTCAATCGCCGCGCCCGGTCCGTCTTCGTGCCGAGTCTCGCCGCGGTTTCCGATGACCGCCGAGGGATATCCAGATGGCGGGCTCGCGTTGTCTCTGAACGCGCGTATCGTGTTTACTATACCCATATGAGCTGGTGGGACGCAGCGTACCGCAGTGGCCGTATCCCCTGGGATCCCGGAGCGTACGACGGGCATCTGAGCTGGGTGCTCGAGCGATTCGACATGCCCGGTGGAAGGGTGCTCGACGCCGGGTGCGGCACGGGAAAGAGTGCAGTGTGGCTCGCGGAACGAGGATTCGATGTTGTCGGTATAGACCTATCGCCCGCAGCAGTTGCGCAGGCGCGTCGCCTCGCCGAAACGCGTGCCGTCGGCGAGCGGGCTCGATTCTACGAGGGGCGGTTTCCCGACCGGCTACCCGGTGCCGGCGGTGGGACAGCAGGCAGCCCCGGTGCTGAACCCGCTCGCGTACTTACCCCGGGGAGCTTCGACCTGGTAATCGAGCGGGCCTTCCTGCAGCACGTCGGCCGGGGATCCACACTGCAGGCGACTGTCGATATTCTTTCGCGGCTGCTGCGCTCTGGCGGATACCTTTACAGTCTCATGATTGCATCCGAAGGCGCGCGCGGGTTCGGCGGCATTACCCGCTGGTCCAAGCAGCAGATCCAACGCGCGCTCGAGCCGTCGTTTCGAATAGATGAGATGCATCTCGATGTATTCACACCCGGCGAAAGCGGGTCGGTGCCGGCGTGGATAACCCTGGCACGGGTAAACGCACGAGTGACGAGCTCGCGATGATAGTTCAGCCGCGTGAAACAGCGAGCCCATGCGCTGCCCGACCAACGGTGAGCGCAGCGGTGAGCCGCTCACTCCACCGATACACGCACGCCCGCGGCTGTCAGTCGCTGCCGCAGGTTTGCCCCCATCGCTACCGCGGGAGTGAGAACACCCGCTGCAGCTGTTCCACCGGCGTTGGTTTGCGCATCGCTTTCGCGACCGGCGCTGCCTTGCGTGACGGCACGGCTGTCGTCGAGAAGGCAAAGCGCGCTTTCGCACAGCATGATTGCCGTCGCTCCGTAACCCGGGTCGCGATTCGAACTGACCGTTGCGGTCACACTCGAGTGCCGCCCGCGCGCTGTGGCGTGGGTGTCCACATCAGCATACGATACATTCTCTCGCTTCCACACAGTCGTAGAAACAGAAAACTCCCCCCGGCGCTCGAGTGCAACCCGGGGCCCCGACCCGGGCTTGGGAAGCACAAATCGCCTCAGGACCCATCGCGCCGGCCCGAGCGTCAAAAGCCCCATGAACATCCCCAGCGCCGCCTGCGTGCCAATTGCCCGCAGGAACCCGGAAACCCCGCGTCCCGTGGGTATCCGCTCGGCGTAGCAGAACGAAGCTGCGTCCCCACGCTCGAGCTCCCGCGAGCGGGCGACCACCTTTTCGTTGATCGCGCCCATGAAAAACGGGACACTCCACAGACCGCTGCTCGAATCGCGGGCGATCATCGTTTGCGGGATCCCGCAGTCGGTCTTCGACCGCGATCCGGCGGTCTGACGCTCCGGGGGTTCTTCCCGCATGGCGAGGCTCAGCGGGTCTTTGATTGCCTGACGGACGCGCGGGTCGCGGCGTGCGGCCTGCAATACCTCGAGCATGCTTTCGACCGTTCCGCCTGAAAAGCCGCCGACGCTGTGGCCGAGGTACAACAGGCCGGTATCGGGTTCTTCGCCGTAGCGTTCTCTGAACTGCTCGGCCGCCGCGTGAAGCCCTATGTCGCTCGGCACCGAGTCGAACCCGCACGCGTGTACGATGCGCGCGCCGGAGGCTCGGGCAGTGTCGTGGTAACGGGCTATCATCGCGGCGATCCAATGAACTTCGCCGGTTAGATCCACGTAATCGGTTCCGCTTTTTGCGCACGCCGCTACGAGCGGTTCGCCGAGGCGGGAGTAGGGACCCACGGTTGTGCAGACGACCGACGATCTGCCGACGAGTTGATCGAGATCTTCCGACGGTGTTGAAACATCTACCTCGATGCATTCGGGAACGCCTTCGGGAGTCGCACCGACGCGCGTCGCGCATTCCGCGATCGCCGCCTGGGTTCGCTCAGCGCTGCGCCCGGCAAAGACAATTCGAAGCGATGGGTCGCCGGCCTTCGCCGCGAGAAAGCGCTCCGCCACGAGCTTGCCGGCGAAGCCGGTGGCGCCTACGTGAAGAATATCGATATCACGGTCGGATACGGAGTGTTTCATAGTGCAGGCCATAAGATACGGGTTACAGGCCCTGGCCCGCAATCGCTTTGCCTAAATCCGTCGGTTTACAGTGGGGCGCGCTCGCTTCGGGGCGAGCGCTCGGAGTTCGGCTCACCGGGCGGGCTCGGGGCCGGCGTGGTCTGCGTGCCGTTCGGTCGCCCCGGCTCGGGGTCGGCGTGGTTGGCGTGCCGTTCGGTCGCCCCGGTTCGGGGCCGGCGCGGTCCGCGTGCCGTTCAGTTACCCCGCCTCGGGGCACGCCTAAAGCGAAAGCTGCTTACCGATGTCCCTCAGCCGAGCGCTTTTCCTGTTTTTGCCGCCACGTCCATATCCCTTCGGCGCTGAGCCGGAGGTCCCAATAGTAGAGTTTGCGAAAGCGAGATTGATCCTCGCTTCTGCCACGTTGTGAAAGCTCGCGCTCGCACGAGGCGATTAACGCTTGGAAAAGCTCTTCGGCCGAACCAGCCTCTCGGCCGAGCTCGACCCATTCGTCGATAAGCCGGTGCAGATCGGCTGCCACCCGGGCCGGATCATCGACCACCCCGAAATGGGTCAGCGCAACACGCGAAGGCGAAAGCTCGAGTATGCGGTCGATCGATGCCTGGTAGATTTCCGGTTTGAACTGCGGCGGCGGCCCCGGCGGAACAACGACAGGCTCATTCTCGCGGATCAGCTCGGGATAGGCGACGCCGAAGGCGTCGCCGGCGATGAGTGTGCCCGTGGACGTATCGAGTATACTCTCGTGATGCCACGCGTGCCCCGGGGTATGGATGACCCGGAGAATGCGCTCGCCAAGCTTGATTTCCTGTCCGTCCGGGGTTTCCACAACCCGTTCGGCGTCCACCGGCACGACCGGAGCGTATTCGCGGTCGAAGAACTCATCTCCATAGAGCGCGCGAACGCCTGCTTCCAGCCGCTCGGGGTTAATCAGGTGAGGCGCCGCGGACGGATGAGCGGCGAGTGTTGCCGCCGGCAATTTCGGCATGATGTGTCCGGCGCCTCCCGCGTGATCGAGATGCGCATGGGTAGGGATTACCCACTCGACCGCATCGGGTGCAATTTCGAGTGTAGCAAGCGCCTCGAGAAGCGGGGGCACATTGGCCGGCACGCCGGAGTCGACGATCGCCGCCCGGCCGCCCTCGACCACCACGTAGCAGGCTGTGTGCCTTTGCCGGATGTAGTGGGTATCGAAACGGTAAAGACCCGTTGCTATCTCCTGGAGCCTATCCCCGACGCGTTCGCTATCCATAATCGCCTATTGTGAAGCCAAGGCGGTACCATTGGCAAACAGTCGCGGCAATATTCGGCGCTTGCGCGCGTCTCGCGCCCGTTAGGGGGCGTGCATGGGCGCGCGGGTGCGTAGCGGTTTCACTTTCGCGCCATTTATCTCTATGCTTCAGCGTATGCTCGGCGATCAATGGCGACTCAGGGACCGCGCTGTGCGAAACCGCACGGTACTCGCGGCTATGACGAACAAGCAGAGTCACGACGACGGTACAGTAAGCGACGAGGAAATCCGCTGGCTCGAGATGCGCGCGCGAGGCGGCTTCGGGATCGTGACCACCTGCGCGGCGAACGTGCTTCGCTCCGGCCGGGGCTGGGACGGCGAGCTCGGAGTGTATGCCGATGCCCACATCCCCGGCCTTACCCGCCTCGCCGACCGCCTGCACGCGGCAGGCGCCCTGGCGCTGTGCCAGATCTTCCACGGCGGCTACCGCAGTCCTTCCCGGCTCATCGGAGGCCGGCCTGTCAGCGCGGACAACGTCTCGCTCGATGTTCCGGATTTTGAACCCGCGCGTGCCATGAGTCGAGAGGAGGTATACGAGTGTATCGACGCATTCGCCGAAGCGGCGAGGCGCTGCGAGCAGGCGGGCTTCGACGGGGTTGAAATCCACGGCGCGCACACGTATCTGATTACACAGTTCCTGAGCCGGGAGCTGAACCACCGCGACGACGAGTTCGGCGGCACCCTTGAAAACCGCTACCGGTTTCTTTCTCACGTGGTACGTCGCTGTCGCGAGCGAACCGGCAACGCGTTTATTGTCGGCGTGCGGCTTTCGCCCGGAGTGCCGCTTCCACACGCGGGCATGTCGTTCGAAGAAACCCGCAAAATACTACCCCGACTCGAGGCCGACGGGGTGGATTTCGTGCATCTATCGCTTCGCGATGCGGCTGGCGCCGAGGCGCCGAAAGCGGGATTCCCTTCCGGGGCCGAGGCTATCGCTTCGACCCGGGCAGCGCTTTCGGATTCGGTGCGGGTCATAGCCTGCGGCGGTGTGGTTTCGAAGGCTCAGGCCGATGCCGTGCTCTCGCACGGCGCAGACGGCGTGGCGGTCGCGCGCATCGCGATCGGTCACGCGGATTGGCCCCGTCTCCTCGCCGAAGGCGTCGACCCCGCTGTGCCCCCGTATACGCGAGCGCACCTCGCCGGGCAGGGGCTCTCGGCGCCCTTTCTCGATTATATGGCGCGTTGGCCCGGCTTTGTGAGCGAGGCGGGCTGAGGTCGGGTTTCGGACGGTCGGCGTTTAACACCACGGTGGTTGACAGTAGCCTATGGCTGCCGCGCACGGCGGCAGCCTGTATCTGCGGCGGTGCGCAAACGATGCGATGTTGCCCGTTGTCGGCCCGGCTCCAGGCGCTACCGCGAAGCGGCCACTCCGTTGGCAAAGAGTCGCTGCGCCGGCGCGGGGTCGGAGGGCATACGGCGGCGCCAGTGCGGGTCGAGCAGCGGGTCCACGGCGGCCTCGGGGTGCGGCATAAGCCCGAGGATTCGCCCGGTGCGGTCGGTTACCCCGGCGATATCCTCAAAGGAACCGTTGGGGTTTTCGCTCTCCTCATAGTGGAAGGCGGTGTGCTTCAAAGCCGCTTGCCGCAGCGCCGGATCGGCGAGAACGAACCGGCCTTCGCCGTGGCGCACCGGGAGGCGCAGCGCAGGTATCCCGATGAGCCACGGGGAGGTTGAGGCGGCCTGCCCGGGACGAAGAGATACCCATCGATCTACAAAATTCCCATGATCGTTGTGGACGAGCGAAGCTTCCGGCGTCTGTGTGCCGGCGAAATCGGGGAGCAGGCCGCTTTTTACAAGCACCTGGAACCCGTTACAGATACCGATTATAAGGCCGCCCCGCTCTACAAAGCGCGAGAGGGCTTGCGCGAGGCGAGCGCGAACGAGACCCGCGAGCGCGAGGCCCGAACCGAGATGGTCGCCGAAGCTGAAGCCTCCGGGGAATGCGATAATCCGGTATTCCCGCAGAAGCTCCGGGTTTTCGAATAGACGCGCGAGATGTATCGATGCGACGGTGGCCCCGGCGCGGGAAAAGGCATGGACGAGTTCGCGGTCGGCGTTAATGCCGTAGCCGGTCAGTACGCAAACCATTAGCCTTCCTCCCGGTGGCCGGCCTGCACACGCCGGTCAAAGTCGTGCCAGGCGGCCCCAAGCTCCTCGATTGGTATGTCGAGGACGCGGTGACGGCCGTCGTTGATCCGCATGCGGCCACTATCGTCTACGGTCCCAATGTGCGTGCACGGCAATCCGCTGAGTTCTTTTTCGAACTCGGAGCTAACGCCGGGTTTTACGCTCACGAGCAGGCGCGAAGCGCTTTCTCCGAACAGAAGGCGGGTCATCCGCGAGGGGCCGTATCCCTCCTCGAAGCCGGGCCTGGTACCTGTCGACGGCGAAGGGCTGTCGGGCCCGCGGTCGTGGGTTTGCCGCGCGGCGAATACCGGTGTATCCACGGGTTCCGCGGAGGTAATATCGGGGCTCTCGAGAACGGGCTCGAGCTCGATTCGCGACACATCCGCGGTAACCCCTATGCGACCGCCGAGCGCACTTTCGGCGAGCGCCGCGGCGAGCCCGCCGTCGGAGAGGTCGTGGGCGCTCGTTACCAGTCCGTGTTCTACGCACGAGGCGAAGGCGTGGTACATATCGCGGCTTTCGCCGAGGTCGGGCAGCGGCGAGGGCTCCCACGGAGCCTGAAACATTCGGTCCCAGCTCGACCCGCCGAGCTCTCCCCTGCTTCGACCGAGGAGATAGACGAGGTCCCCGGCTGAAGCGAAATCGGAGCTAAGCGAAGCGGCTACGTTTTCCACAATGCCGAGCAGGCTTACGAGCAGGGTCGGACGAACGGAAATGGTGCGCTCGCTCGCGCGGGCGTCGTTTTTCATCGAGTCCTTGCCCGATATTATCGGAAGCCGGTAGCTGAGGCAGGCGTCGGCAAGCCCACGGGCGGCGCGAACGAGCGAGGCGAGCTTGAACGCGCCGTCGGGCGTTCGCTCGCTTTCGACAGGGTCGGGCCAGCAGAAGTTGTCGAGCGCCCACGCCCGTTCGGGGTCACCCCCGACGGCGATATGAGCGCGAAGCGCTTCGTCGACCGCGCATACAGCCATTCGGTACGTGTCCCAGTCGCCGTAGCGCGGGCACACCCCGTGGGTTACCGTGAGTCCGCGGGAGGAATCGGCGCGGGGACGCACGATACCCCCGTCGGACGGGCCGTCGGCCGACGGACCAACGAAGGGCTTTCCCACGGTAGCTGCCTGTACTTCGTGATCGTAGCGGCGGATGAGTTCCTCCTTACTCGCCACGTTGGCGTCGGAGAGGATTGCGAGGAGCGCCTCGCGCGGGGAGGGGCGGTCGACCACGCCCGGACCGCCGTGCTCGGCGGGTCGGCGGCTTCGCTGTTGCGGCGGTACCCATTTCGCGCGAAGTTCCATCGTCGGCAGGCCTTCGTGGAGGAAGGTAAGGTCGAGAAATGCCGCGATGCGTCCTTCGTGGCGCACTACGATTGTCCCCTCGTCGGTGAAGGTTCCGATGGCGGTGGCCTCTACGTCGTGGCGAGAGGCAAGATCGAGAAAGCGGTCCATGTCCTGCGGTGCAACCGCGGCGCTCATGCGTTCCTGGCTTTCGCTGACCCAGATTTCCCACGGCGAAAGGCCACCGTACTTGAGCGGGCAGCGGTCCAGGTCCACCTCGATGCCGCCGCTTTCCTCGGCCATCTCTCCGAGCGACGATGAAAGCCCTCCGGCGCCGTTGTCGGTAAGCGATTGCACGAGCCCTTCGTCCCTCGCTTCCAGCAGAAAATCGATCATTTTCTTCTGGGTGATGGGGTCGCCGATCTGAACGGCGCTTGTCGGTGAGCTTTCATCGAGCGCGAGGCTCGAGAAGGTGGCGCCGTGAATGCCGTCCTTGCCGATGCGACCCCCGACCATAACGGCAATATCGCCCGCTCTCGCCCTTTTTTCCCAGCCCGGGCGGCCGGCTACATCGCGCGGCATGAATCCGCCGGTGCCGCAGAAAACGAGGGGTTTTCCGAGGTAGCTGTCGTCGAAGAGAAACGCGCCGGCGACAACGGGAATGCCCGACTGGTTTCCCCCGTCGACGATACCCGCGTGAACTCCCTCGAGCACGCGGCGGGGCGGCAGGAGGGGCGCGGGCACGTCACGGTCGGGACAGGAGGGGTCGGCGAAGCACAGCGCGTCCGTGTTGAAGATGGGCCGTGCCCCGCGTCCGGTTCCGAGAATATCGCGGTTTACGCCGACAATGCCGGTGATCGCCCCGCCGTAAGGGTCGAGCGCGCTCGGAGAGTTGTGCGTTTCCGCCTTGAAGCAGGCCGCGTACTCCTCGTCAAAAACAACGACGCCGCTGTTGTCGTGGAACACACTCAGAAGATCGCTTCGGTGCTGCGATAGTGTCTCGGTGACCGAGGCGATCGTACGCGCGAAAAGATTTTCGATGACCCGAGGCTCGCCCTCGGCCGGTGACTCGAGCGTAATGCGTGCGGCGAATATTTTGTGCTTGCAGTGCTCGCTCCAGGTCTGCCCGAACATTTCGAGTTCAACGTCGGTTGCCCCGGTGAGTCCGAGTCGCGTGCGCGCTTCGATGATATCCGGCCGGCTGTAGTACGCCCGAATAGCGGCAAGCTCGTCGTGGTTAAGCGCCAGAAGTCGCCGCTCGTTGAGCTCGGCAAGGGCGAACTCATCCATCGCGGCGATATGTATTTGCTCGATATGCGGCGAACGCTCGGACCCGGCGCGGGGGTAGGATTCGGGAAAGCGGTCGACGAGCGCAAGCAGGCCGCTTTCCCCCGCGCCGGCCGCGGAGTCGGCGGCGGTACCGTCGCGTACCAGAAGGCTCGCGTATTGGATGAGCGGATTATACAGTTCCGCGCATAATGCCGATATTTGTTGGTAAGTGAGGGTGGGGGCGTGAAGCACAATTTGCCGCGCCGTCTGGGCGTGTGCGGGAACAACGGTCGAATCCAGCGGTGCGAGAACGGAATCGACCGTGTCGGCGACCGGGTCGGTGACGCCGGGCTTAACCGTAATTTCGACCGCGTGCGTCCATTCGGGCATCTGTGTATCGCGTGCAGCGGTTTCACAATACACGTCGGTGGTTACCGGATCGGCGAGCACGCGGCGCACCGCGTCAGCGGAGAACTGCGGATCGACGAGGTACACGTCGACAAGCAGCGCGCGTATCTTGCCTACCCGGCGGGCAAGGCGCCTGGTGAGCGCATCGGACCGTCCGTCCGGTATATTGCGCCGGACAGCGCATTCGCATCGCAACAGCCGTTCCACGTACCGACGGTAGCAGAATCATCAAAGAGTGGACAGCGATGGGAAAAACATCGACCTTATAAAGTGGCAGTAATGAAAATTCTGCGGCCAAATAAGTCTGGAGGTTGTTGACCTGTGGACGTGGAATCTTTACAAAAAAGAAGCATGGATAGACGAAACGGTGTCGACCGGTTTTTTACTACCGGAAGCGTCGTATGGGAGCTCGAGAGCTCCGATAAATATGAAGCAATCCGCGAGGTAATCTATCGAGCGCCCGTGTTCAGCACTATTCCCGGACTCGACCTGCGGGAGTTCGCGGAACTGGTCGTGAACCGCGAACACCTCCTTTCTACCGGCTTCGGTCACGGTGTGGCGGTAGCACACGGGCGTACCCCGGCGGTCGAGGAGTCGCACATCGCCCTTGGTGTATCGCGACACGGAATTGACTACGTGTCTCCCGACGGACAGCCTGTGCATCTATTGTTTGTTGTCGCCAATCATCCCGAACAGCAGATGGATTATCTTCAGATCATTTCTACGCTCGCCCGCCTTCTTCGCAACGACGCGTTTCGCCGCGAGCTGCTATCGTGCGTCCGTGGAGACGAAGTCGAACAGAAAATGTATACCGCCTTCAGCGAGTATATACGCCCGAGCGCCGCGTACGGAAGCTGAGTGCGTAGTGCAGCGCCGGCAACGCGATGAACCCTACGCTACATCCGCCTTCCGCCTTCCTTGCTACGCGCGGGCCGGTTGCCGAGACTCGAGCGGAGGGACCGACTCGAGATCGATCGTGGCAAAGTAGTCTTCGTACGTCTCGGGTCGACGAATCTGTGTCGCAGACCCATCGGGGTGCATAAGGACTTCCGCCGACCGAAGCTTTCCGTTGTAATTAAAGCCCATAGAATGCCCGTGTGCGCCCGCTTCGTGTATGACGATAAGGTCGCCGATTTCGACCCGGGGCAATTGCCGATCTATGGCGAATTTGTCGTTGTTCTCGCAAAGACTGCCTGTCACGTCGTACGTTTCAGTTGCCGCTTCGTTTTCTTTGCCGAGCACCGTAATGTGGTGGTACGCGCCGTACATACCCGGGCGCATGAGGTTGGCCATGTTCGCGTCGAGCCCGACGTATTTCTTGTAGATATCCTTCATGTGAATGACCCTCGAGACGAGCCATCCGTAGGGGCCTGTCACGCAGCGGCCGTTTTCCATGACAATGCGCATGCCGCCGAGGCCGGCCGGCTCGATCGTTTCCCGGTAGAGCCGTTCGATTTCCCGTGAAACATAATAGAGGTCCACATCGTCTTCTTCGGGTTTGTAGGGAATGCCTATGCCGCCCCCGAGATTCACGAATTCGAGCTCTATGCCGAGCTTTTCCTTCACTTCGACGGCGATGTCGAAGACCATCCGCGCGGTTTCCACGAAGTAGTCCGGGTCAAGCTCGTTGGAAGCCACCATGGTATGCAGCGCAAAGCGCTTCACGCCCATCCGCCGGATGCGCTCGTAGCCTTCGAGAAGCTGTTCGCGGGTGAAGCCGTACTTAGCCTCTTCCGGCTTTCCGATGATCGCGTTGCCCTCGCGCAAGGGACCAGGGTTGTAGCGGAAACACACGAGCTCGGGCAGGCCCACGTGAGCGTCGAGGTAGTCTATATGGCTTATATCATCGAGGTTGATGATAGCCCCGAGGTCGCGTGCCTTCTGGTACTCGGCGGCGGGTGTATCGTTGGAGGTGAACATGATCTTCTCGCCCGGTACCTGCAGGTGTTCGCAGAGCTTGAGCTCGGCCATGGAGCTACAGTCGAAGCCCATTCCTTCCTCGTACACCACTCGCATGATATGCGGGTTCGGTGTCGCCTTAACCGCGAAGTAATTGGTGAACCCGCCGGGTACCCAGGAGAACGCGTCGGTGAACTCGCGCGCTTTCGAGCGAATCGCCTGCTCATCGTAAATGTGAAAGGGTGTCGGAAATGTGTCGGTCAATGCTTCAATATAGTCACGGGTAAAGGGAACACGCTTGTCGGCCATGGGCTTAGAATACGGAGCGGCCCGGCGAGGGGTCAAGCAATTTAGTCGCGCCTCGTGCGGCCCACCGAGGCGCTCTTGCCAACCGACGCGCTCTTGCCCACCGGCAGCGCTCTTGCCCACCGGCAGCGCTCTTGCCCACCGGCAGCGCTCGTGCCACAGTGGTCGGCAATGCTCGCCCTGCTTGTTACCGTACTCGCGTTCGTGGTGCTTGT
>JBKGYS010000023.1:0-23659 GCA_046545955.1 Spirochaetales bacterium
AAAACGGAGTTTACCGGTGGGTACTCGCAAACTCCATATGCCCGACCGTGTTCGGCGGATAATTCGTTAAGAAGCTCGTTTCTGCTGTTCGTTGTATGTATACTGTTCACCACTCTGGTGTTTTCCGTAAGCGTGCATTATAAGGAAGGGATCGTCACACTGGCACCGAAACCGGCAAATCGTGATACCGGAAGCGTAAGTTTCGCGTGGGCAAATTCTTAGGCGGCTTTTAACACCAGAGTGGTGAACAGTAAGCGTTGTATGCGAGGTATCAGTGCAGGTGGAACTACGAACCCGACGAGAAGCGGTCGACTCGGTCGTTCCGCCCGATCTGACGATCGAACGGCGAGCCTTTTCGGGCTGGGCGGATTTGAACCGCCGACCCCTGGTCCCCCAGACCAGTACGCTGACCGCTGCGCTACAGCCCGTTCTTCATGTCTGAGTTCTTCGCGAACGTAGCACGTAGGGTTCGGCAGGTCAAGATGGCGGGCACGCGCGCCAATCACCGCCCGAACATCGCGAAAACCTTTCCGGCGGTCGCCGGCCGTTGGTATCTTTAGCTATTATGAACATTAATCATGACACCGAGCAATGTACGTTTTCCATGGAGGTCGATGGACATCCGGCCGCGCTGTCCTATCGCGTGGTAGACAGTGAAACCTTGGAGTATTACAGCACTGAGGTATCCGACGAGCTTCGCGGGCGAGGGGTCGGCGGTCGTCTCGCCCGACACGCGCTCGACTATGCGAACGAGCACGGCTACAAGGTGATCCCGACGTGCTGGTTTGTGTCGAAGTTCCTCGACCGGCACAAAGACTACGATCATCTCAGAGCAGATCGCGGTGGTAAGCAGGGCTCAACTCGGGACTGACCGCGCCTTTGAAGCTATCCGCCGGGAAGAGCCCGCTCGATAATCGCATCGGTATCGAGTCCCGAAGGGATGTTCCCGTACTCGGTTCTTCCGCCGGCAAGCCGCGTCTCGGTAAACGCTTCGGCCACAGAGTGTGGAGCAAACCGCCACAATAGCGACGCCTGAAGCGCGCGGGAAAGCAGCGACGCGATCTCTCTCGCGTGCGGCTCGAGGTCTTCGCTCGGCTTTCCCATCAGTCTTTCGACCGAGCCGACCGCATCGTCGAGCAGCCGGTGAACGCCGGAAGTCTCGCCGAGTTCGCTACGAAGCGCTTCGAGCGTATGCGGTTGTTTTGAGAACGCTCGGAGGATATCGAGGCAGATTACGTTACCGCTACCCTCCCAGATGCTGTTCAGCGGCGCTTCGCGATACAGTCGGGGCAATGGGTTCTCCTCGACGTAGCCGTTACCGCCGATGCATTCCATAGCTTCGTAGACGAACTCCGATACGCGTTTGTTCACACGGTACTTTCCGAGCGCGACCGCCACGCGGGCAAACGCGGCGTTGTGTTCGTCTTCGCCGGCACGGTCGAAGGCATGGGCAAGTCGGGCGAAAAGCCACGTTGCTGCCTCGCTTTCAATCGCCAGGTCGCAGAGCACTGCCTTCATAAGCGGTTTTTCCACGAGGCGACTGCCGAATGCGCGTCTGTGCCGGCAATGGTGAATCGCTTCGAGAAGCGAGCGCCGCATAAGCGCCGCCGGGGCGAGTGTAGTATCGAGACGGGTGTGGTGAACCATTTCGATTATCGTCGGAACGCCGCGCCCTTCGGCGCCCACGAGCAGCGCTATAGTACCGCGGTACTCAACTTCGCTCGATGCGTTCGACCGGTTTCCAAGCTTATCCTTGAGCCGTTGAATCTCGAAGGCATTCTCTGTTCCGTCATCGAGTACGCGCGGAACGAGAAAGCAGGATAGCCCGTTTAATGTCTGCGCAAGCGTTAAGAACGCGTCTGAGTTCGGGGCTGAGCAGAACCATTTGTGCCCGGTAAGCCTGTAAGCGGCGCCGCTTTCACGCGCGCCTGAGATCGGCTCAGCCCACGTTGTATTGGCTTGTACATCGCTTCCACCCTGCTTTTCGGTCATCGCCATGCCGAAGGTAAGCCCTTCTTTATTCGCCGGTGGCAGAACGCGCGGGTCGTAGGTATTCGAGATCGCGCCTTTAAACCAATGGTTTCCGAGCTCGGGGTGAGCGGCGAGCACCGGCGCCGCGGCGTAGGTCATGGTCAACGGACAGCATACTCCCTGCTCTGCCTGGGCAAGGCAGTACTCGCGAATCGCATGGCCTATATGTCCTGCATCGCCGTTCCAGGCCGACGAATGCACGCCGCCTCCGACACCAAGGTCCATAAGCTCGTGGTACGACGGGTGAAATCGCGCCCGGTCGACTCGACGACCGAATCTGTCAAATGTTTCGAGCGACGGCGGATAGCGGTTGGCCAGCGCTCCGAGCTCAAAAGTATGGTCGCTTCCGCACACGGCTCCGAAGCTCGATAGCGCAGCGCGATCTTCGGAATGCCCGAAGCGGTCGAATACTTCGAGAAGTGGCTGGTTCGTCTCGAAAAGATTCATGGCGGGGAGCGATTCCGCCTGGTTTTCGACTCGGTGAGTGTCCAGTGAATCCCGCATTGTTATCCCCCCGGAAGGGACGAGGGCCCGCGCTCGGGCCATCCCCCCGTCTTTCAGCTTTCGCCCGTGCGTCTCTTATCGCGGCGACATTTGCATGAGCATCTCGCGAAACAGATGCTCGCGTCGGTACAATGTGTCCATCGGCGCCTGGAACGCATGCTCGAGGTTTTCCCTTGTATACAGCTCCCTGGTTGGACCGACACGCGGCGTATCCTTTTTCTGCAGGAGGAGCATTGTGTCGCTGTATTTTTGCGTCAGATCAAGGTCGTGCGCCGAATAGTAAATAGTCGTATCGCTGTTTCGACTGAAGTCAAGAAGATATTCGAACGTGCGTTCTTTCTGCGGCTGCTCGAGCGCGAATACCGGCTCGTCCATGACGACCATGCGGGACCCGTACAAGAGGCTGAAAGCTATAATCGCGCGTTGCAGCTGTCCCTTCGCGAGCTCCTGCATCCGTTTATTGAGAAACGAGTCGAGCTCAAGAACCGACCGAAGATCGGAAAGAAGCGCCTGCCTGTCGCCTGAGTATACCCCCATCTCCGCGACCGCCTCGGTGAGCTCTCCGATTGTCTCGTTGGTTTCGAACTCGAGATTCTGATAAATAACCGACACAAGCTTGTTTCGTTCTTCCTCGAGGTCCGGGTGCGACGGTGCCGCACGAAAATCATCGGTATCCCGCCCGAAAACATGCACTTTGCCTTCTGTCGGGAATAGACGTCCGGCTGCAAGAAGCATAAGCGTGCTTTTGCCGATACCGTTTTCTCCAACGACCGAGAGCATACCGCGCGGTAATGTCAGCGTCAGATCCGAGAACACCTGGTTCACGGTGTTCGCCGCCTCTAACTCCGCTGAGTCATCGTCCGGCAGATCGGTATAATAGAAGCTCACGTTCTTGAATCGCACCGCTGGAGTTTCGGCGTTCGCCATGGTTCTTTCCTTTCTTGAAAAAAGAATTTTAGCCCAGGTTGATGTTTTTCCGCGCCACCGGCGGATGCCCATCGACCTTCCCGAAAGCATAACACGAATCCCGAGCGAACGGTATCGGGGGCAAACCGTAGCCCTCCCTGACTGTCCACCACCCTGGTGTAAAACGGTGTCCAACCAGCCCCATAGTCGGGAGTTATCACGCGGTTTCTGCGATTCTCCCGCCCGGCGTCGAGTGCGGCTGCAGCCAGTCGCGCCTGCGGACGACATCTGCGGCGATCTGTCGCCCGGGACAAAAGGCATTCACCTGAAAACCGCTCATGCGTGTTATACAGGAAGTCGAGGAGGTATGCCATGATCGTTCGCATTATTACCGTGCATGTAAAACCCGAGCACCGCGATGAGTTCGAAGAGGAGACGCGCTTGAACCACGAAGGCTCCGTTGCCGAGCCGGGCGTCCTGCGCTTCGACGTCCTTCGCGATGCCGAGGATCCAAACCGCTATATTCTCTACGAGGTGTATCACGACACTGCTTCGACCGAGGCGCACAAGCAGACCGCGCACTACGCACGGTGGAAGGAGCGGGTCGCCGAAATGATGAGCGCTCCCCGCGAGGCGACCACCTGCGAAGTAGTAGCGCCGGCCGAACCGGGAGCGTGGTGACTGCGCGAGACAGGCGCTTCGAAGTTGCCCACGTATTCTGTAGAGACGGCCCCGAAATCTATAGATTGATGTTTTTCCGCGTGCGCTCAGCCTCGGCCCGGTTCCGAGGCGTGCCCGTATTGCAGCGGGGGGAAACATCAATCTATTCTCATTCGATACCATGACCGAAGAACTGAAATCGATACTGCTCGCGCGTGTGTACGACGTCGCGATCGAAAGTCCGCTCACGCTCGCGCCGAAGTTGTCGGCTGCGAGCGGCGCGAATGTATACCTCAAGCGCGAAGACCTTCAGCCGGTGCACTCGTTCAAGCTTCGCGGGGCGTACAATAAGATCAGGAGCTTGACGCCGGAAGAACGCGCAAGGGGAATTATCGCGGCGAGCGCGGGAAATCACGCGCAGGGCGTGGCGTTGAGCGCCGCTCGGCTTGGAATAACCGCGACCATTGTTATGCCGAAGACCACGCCGCAGATCAAGGTCGATGCGGTGCGAAGTCACGGCGCCGAGGTGGTGCTTACCGGAGACAGCTTCAACGACGCGTTCGCCCACGCGCAGGCGCTCGTCGAACGAGACGGGGCGACGTTCATCCATCCGTTCGACGATCCGGCGGTAATCGCCGGGCAGGGGACCGTGGGACGCGAGATTCTCGAGCAGCTTCCCGATGCGACGCACGTGTTCGTCGCGGTAGGCGGCGGCGGTTTGCTCGCGGGCGTTGCCCTCTACGTGAAGCAGCTTCGCCCCGACATTCGCGTAATCGGCGTCGAGCCGAGCGACAGCAACGTCATGCAGCAGTCGCTTCGCGCAGGTCGCAGGGTCGAGCTCGATCACGTCGGAATCTTCGCCGACGGCGTCGCGGTGAAGCAGGCCGGAGAGCATACCTTTCGGATCGCGAAGGAGTATGTCGATGATGTTATCACCGTTACCACCGACGAAATCTGCGCGGCGATCAAGGCGGTCTTCGAAGATACCCGCAGCATTGTAGAGCCGGCCGGAGCGCTCTCCGCTGCCGGAATTATGAAGACGAGCCTTCCCGCGGATGCACACGCGGTAGCCATTTGCTGCGGCGCGAATATGACGTTCGAACGGCTGCAGCAGGTCGCAGAGCGTACGCTCCTCGGTTCGGGCAAAGAAGTGCTCGTCGCGGTGACTATGCCCGAGCGTCCGGGCGCCCTCAGGACCTTCTGCACCGAGGTCGTCGGCGAACACAGCATTACCGAGTTCAACTACCGGCTGAATGTCCGGGCCGGAGCGCACGTACTCGTCGGCCTGAGCGTCTCGAGCGTCGACGACCGCGAAGCGTTCCACGCGCGCATGAGCGAATACGGATACGACCACCGCGATCTTTCCGGCGACGATATCGCCAAGGAGCATATCCGCCACATGATAGGCGGGCCGTCGCCCGGGGCTCGCGACGAGCACCTATACCAGGTGAACTTTCCCGAGCGTCCCGGCGCGCTCGGCGAGTTCCTCGAAACGCTTGGAACCGAGTGGAACATCAGCGCGTTCCACTATCGAAGCCAGGCAAGCGACACCGGGAACGTTCTTATCGGCTTTGAAGCTTCCGACCAGGCCGCGCTCGAATCGCGGCTCGACGAAACCGGCTACGAGTGGATCGGAATCGACGCACTCGAGTCGGTCGGGCTGTTTCTTGCGTCCGAGTAACGTTATTCACCCTCGGCGAGGTATTCGAGCCGCAGACCAGCGGTGGTTCTATCCGGGAATCCTGCGAACTCACCCGGCTCGAGGTAGTCGCGCATATCTGTTTCACCCTTTAGCTCCGAGGCGAGAAACGCTGCTACAAAGTGCTGCGCGATATTGTTCATGCGAACGGTGTCCCACACCGGGTCGGAATAGTGATCGTAGCCTTCCCCGCTTTCAAAGACTTCCTGCGGGGCCGGCATCGGCGCTGCCGCATTGTGGTTGGCGTTCTCGAAGGTCAGAAGTAGACGCTCTGCGTTTGTGAGCTCTTCGAACGCCGCGCGCGTGCCGTTTTCATAACCGGAGACATCGTCGACGCTGCCTGCCATGAACATGGTTGGTGCCTCTACTCCGGCGAGTCCGTCTTCGTCGAACACACCGAGCTGTTTCCCCCAGGGGGCGATCGATACGACCGCCTGTACACGCGAATCGAGGCTGTCGGTGTACGAGTCATCGGAGGCACGTCGTCCTTCGAACACTGTCTCCGGGGCGAAGTCCAGATCGCCAATCGTATCGGAAAGCCCTGCACCGGTGGCGTTAAGCGCACCGTAGGCGCCCATCGAGTAGCCGAGAATAGCGCTACGATCGGCATCCACCAGTCCGGCGAGAAAGCGGGGGTCTGCCATGTGTTCGTCGGTGGCAACATCGACCTTGGGATCTTCTCCATCCGAAAGGCGGGCGATCTCGTCGAGTACAAACAGTTGGTCCAGCGCGCGGTTTCGCAAGGTGCTGCCGAACGCGGCTTGATCGGAATAGGTGCTTTCGCGGTGATCGATCGACGCCACCACGTACCCGTGCGAGGCGAGGAACTCCCCAAAGTGACTCAAGAGGTAGCGGTTTCCCGGATATCCGTGGGAAATGATGACCAACGGATACCCGCCGCCGTCGGACCTGGCTTCAGCGTCGCGAACCGCCGTGCCGATTAGCTGTACCTGCGATCCGTCGCGGGCGGTCACATCGTACACGCTCGGGGCGGCGCCGTCGGTATTCGCAGGATACCAGGTCTCCACGGTTAACTCACGGTCGTAGCGCGCCTCCTCGTCGCCCTCAACGACCGAGAGAACATCGAGCTGATCGGGGTTCGTAAGAGACACAGTTCGCACGCCGACCTGGTAGTCGCCGCGGCCCGCGAGCTCCGGTGCGTCGGGTCTGCGCAAATCGATTCTGTTCAGCATGGGGGAATCCTCCGCGGACACTTCTTCCTGTGGTGAGCGAGTGCTCGCGCACGAGGCGAGAACGATCATGGAAACAGCGAGTATCGTGACGTTTATCAAGCGATGTTTAACGGATTGTAGTACCATACATCTTCCTTTCGGGTTAAACAGGGTTTGGATTAAGGGAGGGATCGCTGTATTGGCAGCGGAACCGGCAATTTGTCAATTGAAAAGAGTAAGTGCCTCTCGCACAGATTATTAGGAGTCTCTTAACACCAGAGTGGTGGACAGTAGACAAATGTCGCGGTTGCTACCGCCGGCAGCCATACGGTAATAATACGACTGCCATGTCGCGACCGTTTTCCCTGCTTATTAAGCCCGCCGGCGCCGACTGTAATCTGCGCTGCGACTACTGCTTCTATCTCGAAAAAGCCGACCTCTACGGCGGTCTTCGACGTATGCACAGGATGCCGAAGTCCGTTCTCGAGTTTATTTGGTGCAGACCGAGAGTCTTCAGATTTGCAACCGGCACTTCCCGCGGCGCCCGGTCGTGGAAATCGCCGTGGGAGAAACATCAACCTTAAAAAAAGAAAATGATCGTTCGGGGCCAAAATCGAAGTGTAGTGCGTGAGCTACGGAGTTTGCAGACTTGCCACGAGCACAATACGGTCATACCATTGGGCTCGGGAATTCTGCAGGTGGGATGTGGGAACGCTAACAATAGATCGTGCGACAACCGCGTGGATTACCGGCGGTTCGAGTGGTATAGGCTTCGCGATCGCGCGGGAACTTGCCTTGAAAGGCGCGCGAGTGGTGCTTATCGGGCGCAGCGAGAGTCGCCTGGACAAGGCCAGGCACGCGCTTGAAGCACACGCGCCGGGGGTCAGGGTATTCACGCGGGCACTCGATGTCTCGAAAGAGTCCGCGGTGAAGCAGGCTGTGCCGGCGATGCTCGAAACGGCGGGAGGTGCGGATCTGCTCGTTACCGCCGCGGGTACGGCTCGGCCGGGATATTTCGAGACACTCGAGACGGAGGTTCTCGATGAATCGCTCGCGGTTAACGTGTACGGCACGTGGCATATGGTGCGGGCACTGCTACCGTCGCTTCGCGAGCGCGGCGGGCACATCGTTACGGTGTCTTCGCTTGCGGGCCTTCTTGCTCCCTTCGGCTATACAGCGTACGCGGCGTCGAAGTACGCGGTGGTGGGTTTCTCCGAGGCGCTTCGGGGCGAACTCGCGCGGTATGGCGTGGGAGTGACGGTGCTCTGTCCGCCGGATACCGACACGCCGCAACTTGCCGAGGAGAATCGGCACAAGCCGCCGGAGACGGCGGTACTGTCCCGCGGCACGAAGGTTCTAAGCGCGGACGCAGTCGCGAGGCGCTGCCTTCGTGACGCACGGAAGGGTAGGTTCCTGAGCGTTCCCGGGCCTCGGGCACGGGCAATCTACGCGTTCAAGCGGCTTGCGCCACGGCTTCTGTATCGCATAATGGATCGCGCAGTGGCGCGAGTGTCAAAGAAATAGAGTGCATGTGGAGTGCCGGGCGGCCCGCGTCGTGTCTCGACCCGATAAAGGATAATATAAATATGAAAACAACAACGGCGGATGTGTTCGAAAAGTGTCGTGAGTTCACCGAGGCCGCGCAGGCGCGCGAGCGAGGCGTGTATCCCTACTTTCAGCCGATCGACGGCTACGCCGGATCCCGCGTAATCTCCGGCGGTAGGGAGCTCGTCATGGCAGGCTCGAATAACTACCTCGGCCTTTCGCTCGATCCCCGAGTGTGCGAGGCGGCGATCGAGGCGGTGCGCACTTACGGTACGAGCTGTTCGGGTTCGCGGTTCATGAACGGAACTCTGAATCTGCACGAGAAACTCGAGGATCGGCTCGCAGCCTTCTCTCGAAAGCCTGCCGCACTCTGCTTTACGACCGGATACCAGACAAACCTCGGCACAATTTCTGCACTGATAGGACCTGACGACCATATTGTCACCGACAAGCTCAACCATGCCTCCATAATGGACGGTGTTTTCATGTCACAGGGTATGACCCACGCGAGGAATCTCCATAGGTACAGCCACAACAATATGGAGCACCTCGAGCGGATACTCTCGCAGTTGCCCGAAGGCGAGTCGGCGCTCGTGGTGACCGACGGAGTCTTCAGCATGGAAGGCGATATCGCGCCTTTACCGCAATTACGGAGCATAGCCGACCGATACGGCGCGCGCGTTTACCTCGATGAGGCGCACGCCATAGGTGTTGTTGGATCGGGTGGACACGGAACCGAGGAGCATCACGAATACACCGCGGAAAGCGACCTTCTTATGTCCACCTTTTCAAAATCCTTCGGATCAATCGGGGGGTTCGTAGCCGGCGACGAAGTGGTAATCGACTACATTCGCCATCACGCCCGGCCTCTCATTTTCAGCGCGAGTATGCCCCCATCGAATGTTGCAGCGGTGCTCAAAGCGCTCGACATTATCGAGTCGGAACCCGAGCGCGTGCAGCACCTTCAGAGTATAGCAAAGTACATGCGGCACGAGTTTACTCGCCTCGGCTTCGATATCGGAACAAGCGAGACCGCGGTTATTCCGCTTATTATCGGAGACGACGAAACGACCTTCGGTTTCTGGCGCTATCTCTACGAGCAGGGGGTATACGCGAATCCGGTCATTAGCCCGGCGGTCCCGCCCAATCGCGCGTTGATACGTACCTCGTTCATGGCTACCCACACCGACGAAGACCTCGAACGCGTACTTGAAGTGTGCGAGGCAGGCGGAAAAGCGCTTGGTATTATACCGCAATGAAGGATTCGCGCCTGCATATCGAAACGGTTGCTTCGCGCGCTTCGCTGCGGGCGTTCATTTCGTTTCCGAAATCCCTCTATCGAGAGACTCCGCAGTGGGTGCCGTTTTTCGACCGTGACTATCGCGCGCTATATCAGAGACGGCATCCGTTTTTTCGGCACGCCGAGGGTGAGTTCCTTCTTGTGCGCTCGGGCAGCGAGGTAGTCGGTCGGGCGATGATGATTCACAATCGTCGCTACAACGAGCATCACGGTCGGAACGCAGCCCATTTTTATTTTTGCGATTATGTTGATGTTTCGCAGGTCAGCGGGGTCCTCTTCGATGCGATGCGCAGGTGGGCCGGCGACCGAGGACTCAGCGAGCTCACCGGCCCGCTCTTCATGGGCGCATCCTACGGTGGTGGGACGCTTATCGAAGGCTTCGAACAACCGGCGCCCATGACCATGATGCCGTATAACCACGAGTACTATCGCGACCATTACGAGCGTGCCGGCTTCGACAAGCACTTTGACCTGTGCTCGCTTTCGCTCGATCCGCGGACCTTCGAACTGCCGAAGAAAGTCGAGCGTGTCGCCGAGCTGGTAAGAGCGCGGGGGCGCATGAAAGTAGTCACGTTTCGCAGTAATCGAGAATTGAAACGTATTGCGCCGACGGTGGCGGCCCTCTATAACGAGACGCTTGCCGACCACGCGGAGAACTATCCGCTCAGTGAAGACGAGTTGCAGCAGCTCATTTCCGATCTGCTTGTTGTCGCTCGACCGGATCTCGAGAAGATCATCGAGTACGATAATCGCATCGTCGGCTATCTCCTGTGCTTTCCCGATCTCACTCCGGCTCTCAAGAAGGGGTGGGGTCGACTCTCGCCTGCGGCGCTTGCTCGCCTGTGGTGGCAGCACAAGCGCGCAAAGAAGCTCATTATAAATGGTATGGGGATACTCGGCGGTTACCAGCGACTCGGTGGAAACGCGCTGTTGTATTCGGAGCTTGCAAAAACCGGCACGGCGCCGGGAACGGATTTTCAGGACGCCGAACTCGTGCAGATAAACGAAGAAAACGAGCTTATGCTCTCGGATCTCAAGACACTCGGGGCGCGACTATCGAAACGCTATCGCGTTTTTACAACCGACGTCTAGATGCTGCTGCACGAGGCTGCATGATCTCGTCGACTCATTCCGGGCGCGTCGGTATCCAGTAATCCCGGTAGTCGGCTGCGAACTCGGCGAGTTTCCTCGGCGGTCGGCCCAGCACCCGGCTAATATCGTTAGTGACACCGGCGGCGTTACCGAATCGGGTAATGGTGTAGAGCATGGCCATGACGGCAGCCTGTTTCCAGCTGTCTCCCCTGCGGCGTCGGCGTAGAATAAACGAGAGGAGATTCGGGCTTTTGTATCGAATTGTTTCCCCGGTCGCCTCCGAGAGAACGACCGATACTTCACGATAGGTGAGCGACTCGGTTCCAGTGAGCGTCAGTGCGCGCTCGCCGGTTTCCGGCGAGCCTGCGGGGTCGGCGGTCAGCTCGTGGGCTGCGACTGCGGCGATATCCCTGGTGTCGACAAAGGCGGTACGGCTGCGGCCCGCCGGGAGTACTATCCGACGTTCATCCCTGATTTCGGCCAAGTGCGCTCCTACCAGATTCTGCATGAAAAACCCGGCGCGCAGGAATACGGATGGAATACCCTCCTCCCGGATTCGAGCCTCGATTTTCGCGTGCGGAACCCAGGGCATGGATTCCACGCCCTGGATCGACAGAAACACGATTCTCCCGACTCCCTGTCTCGCTGCGGTTCGTATTACCGGTGCTATGTAGCGGTCGACGTCGCCGATCGCGGGTGGGCGAACGAGAAACAGCGAATCGATTCCCGACAGCAGCGACGTATACGAGTCCGGCTCCGTAAAATCGAAGGAGTGCGCGTTTGGCATGGCAACTCGGCGCGGGTCGCGAACAGCGGGAATTCGCTCGCAGTCGTACTTTGCAAGCTCTGCGACGACCGCGGCGCCGACCGTTCCGGTTGCTCCGGTTACGAGGACACGCATTAGGTGGCACCCGGGCGCCCTGGTATAACGTTACGCATCAGTTACTCACCACCGGGCTTTTTCCGATTTCTTCGCCGTTCTCGACGAGCGTCAGTATGTAGGCTGCCCCGTCGGCGCGTATAAGTTTAGCCCCGGTGCCTACACCCACCCGTCCGACGCGGTACGAGCCGCTCGGCTCGGCGTCTGTGAGCATTGGGGCACGGACGATAGTCCACTCCAGTCCCGAGTTCCGGACGGTTTCGGCGGCGTGCTCCGACTGCACAAGCACCTTGCCGGCGAGGAGTTTCAGCAGACCCTTTACTACGTGATCCATAAACTTCGGCTGGTCTCCGTCTCCGGGAACGCCGGCGCCGGTCATCCAGACAAGCCGTGAAACACTGTGTTCCTTCATTGCCGCCACGATCGAATCGGCGGCCTTCGTCATAAGGTCGTCGGGAGACCCCTTTACCGGACCGAGGGTGGATACAACGGCGTCGGCGTTCGACTTACCGACGGCGTGCGCGACGTCTGTCGAGCTCATGACATTCCCCTCAATAACGGTTATCTTCTCGCGGATATCGGTGGGAATCTTAACCGCGTTTCGAACCAGGGCGGTGACTGTATGTCCATTCGCGAGCGCCTGTCGTACGAAGGGCTGCCCGGTTCGGCCGGTGGCTCCGAAAACCATCAATCTCATAAACTCTTCTCCTCCTCTCGCAGCGCAAGCGACCGCTCGAGCTCGTCGGCTATCGCGTCGAGTGGTCGTCGACTTCGCTCGCAACGCGCCATAATAATGCCGCCTTCGATTCGCGCGATTATCGATGTGGCGACTTGTTCCGCTTCGTGCTCTGTGTATCCGTCGGCTGAAAACGCGTGCGCGACGGCTTTCTGCCAGCTTTGGTAGATCCGCGCGCACTCGCGCCGGATTCGCTCGCTCGACGCGGCCGCTTCAAGCGCCACGGTAGTAATGGGTCCCCCCATGCGAAACCCGGAGCGCTCCACGTTATAGGCGATGCCTCGGATGAACTCGGGAACGCGCGAGGTAGCCCGATCACCGTCGGGGGCGAGCTGCGCGCGAATACGTTCGAGTACGGTAGTGCCGACCTGCGCGATTGCGGCAATGGTCAGCTCCTCCTTTCCGCGGGGGAAATGGTGATACAGCGACCCCTTCGGTGTATCGCTATCGCTGAGAATCTGGTTGAGCCCGGTCGCGTGGTAGCCCTGAAGCTCGAGTAATTCACACGTTGTCTCGATGAGTCGGTCTCGAGTCGAGAGGGCGTGTTCTGCGTGCTCGCGTTGATCCTTCACCGTACCGAATATACAGACTGGTCGGTCTAATGGCAAGCGGATGGGAAGCGGTGATGCGCGTTTTTACTAAATCCCCGTTGCGCGCGTCGCGTTTTGCCGTTGTTGCCTCCATCCCCGATCAGATAAAGCAAGAACTACCCGGGCACAGCGCGACCGTGCGGGGGTGGACAGTAAGAAAGGCCTGCAGAGCTGTTTACTACGTCTTTCTGGTCGCGTATAGTACTCTCCTTGCAAAGAGCACAAGAATAAGCACGCACAGAGGGAACCGATGTTAGACGCCTCGCTCCAGCGGGAGCTTGTAGAGCTTATTTCAAAATCATTTAACTACGAACAGATCGAGGAGCTCGGGAACCTGGTTCTCGGGTCGTTCGACGTACACAAGACGCTGAATGTGGAGCGACACATCACCGTCTCGCCGCGTCGCGCCGCAGCCGGTCTTGTTGAGAGTATCGACAAGAAAAAGCACGCGTGGGAGTTAATCCGCCTTGTGGTGGAGTCGGACGGTCAGTTCTTCATGGGGCGGCAGATTACCATCGATGAGCTGGAGGTGTTCCTCGATAGCCTCGCTCGGTCCGGATGGGTCTACGATTTCGCAAGACGCAGACTCGTTGAAGCCAAAGACGACCCCGTTGAGCTTCCGAACTGGGGTGCGCTTCGAGACGGTAAAAACTACCATACGACCGTCGCGAGCATCGACCTTGTGCAGAGCTCGGACCTCGCCCGTCGCTACGGCGATCGAAAGATGAAGAAAACGCTCTACCAGTTCCGCGAGTTCATGAAGCAGAAACTCCGCTACTACGACGGGCGCATATGGTCGTGGGGCGGCGACGGAGGCATAGTCTCGTTTGCGTTCAAGAACTGCGAAATACGTGCCGTGCAGTGCGCACTCGACCTGCAGCGCACGGTACGCGTCTTTGCCGGTTCGCCCGACTATCCGCTCGACGAAGCGATAGGGCTTCGGATCGGCATAGATTGCGGGACGGTTACCTTTCAACACGATACCGGCAGCATCATCTCGGACACCATAAACTTCGCCGCGCATATCGAGAAGAAATCTACTCCAGCCGGCCACGTAGGTATTTCCGACGCGATGCTTACACGCCTTCCGGACTGTATCGCCGATGTGTTCACAACCGAGGAAACCCTCGAACGTCGTTCGGTGTTCATTACCGCAAACCGGATCGACGAGCTCTGAAGGCGGCTTATTGTGTCGTCGGCTCGATCCGTGAGTAGTCCACCACGCCGTCTTCTACGAGGTGACAAGCGGCCCGTTGATCCGTGTCGAGAACGTGCAGCTGCGGGGTTTCGACGCTGCAGCGATCCATAACGTACGGACAGCGGGTGTGAAAGGGGCATCCTGACGGGGGGTCGATCGGTGACGGGACATCTCCGCGCAGCACTGTTCGTTGTGTTTTCCTGCGTGGGTCGGGAACCGGTATCGCCGAAAGCAGCGCCCTGGTGTAAGGGTGTTGCGGTCTTTCGAAAATCTGCTTTGTTTCGCCTATTTCGACGATTTTGCCAAGATACATAACCATGACGCGGTCGGAAATATGTCGAACCACGCCGAGGTCGTGGGCCACGAAGAGGTAGGTCAGATTAAGCTCGCGCTGAAGCTTCTTGAGTAGATTGATGACCTGAGCCTGAACTGAAACATCGAGCGACGAAACCGCTTCGTCGCAGATAAGGAGCTTGGGATCGACCGACAGTGCCCGCGCGATAGCAATACGCTGACGTTGCCCACCGCTGAACTCGTGCGGATAGCGGTCGATGTGTTCGGGCTTGAGCCCAACCATCTCGAGCAGTTCGCGAATGCGCGCCGCTCGCTTTTGTTTCGGGACGACGTTCTGAATTCCCATCGCCTCATCGAGGAGCCGACGAATGGTCTGTCGGGGATTGAACGACGCAAACGGATCCTGAAAAATAATCTGCATGTCCCTGCGGCGTTTGCGCATTGCTGCTTTGGACAGCGCGGTAATATCCTCGCCTTCGAACACAATGCGTCCGGCGGTCGGTTCGTGAAGGCGGAGGATCGCACGGCCTGCGGTGGACTTTCCGCAGCCGGACTCGCCCACTATTCCGATGGTTTCGCCCCGCTTTACTTCGAAGCTTATGTCGTCGACCGCTTTTACGTGATTCTGTACCCGTCCGAGCACTCCGCCGCGAATGGGAAAATGCTTTTTGAGGTTTTCCACCTGGAGAAGTGGTGCGGCATCATTCATCGGTTGCTACCTCCTCTCGTTCCCATCGTTCGGTATATATCCAGCACCGGACTTTCTCTTTTCCCTGGATCTCGCGCAGATCGGGCAATTCCTCGTGGCATAGTGATCGGGCGAACGGACACCGCGGCGCGAACGGGCAACCTTTCGGTAGAGCGAGAGGGTTCGGCACCGTGCCGGGTATTGCCTTGAGCTCTTCCCGGTCTTCCATATGCACCGGCAGCGATTCTATGAGTCCTTTCGTGTAAGGATGCCGCGGCATTTCGAATAAGGTCTCAACATCAGCGTATTCGACTATTTTTCCCGCGTACATAACGGCAACCTGGTCGCACATTTCGGCCACGACACCCAGGTCGTGAGTGATGAGAAGTATTGTTGTGTGAAAATCCTCCTGGAGCTTTTTCATAAGCTCAAGGATCTGTGCCTGGATTGTCACGTCGAGTGCGGTCGTGGGTTCATCTGCGATAAGCAGCGCCGGATTACAAGCGAGCGCCATCGCGATCATAATTCGCTGACGCATACCGCCGGATAATTCAAAGGGGAACTGGTGCACACGGCGCTTCGGGGAGGGAATGCCGACCCTATCTATCATTTCTACGGCCTTATCGAGCGCGGCGCGACGGCTCATTCCCTCGTGGATGCGCAACGCCTCGGCGATTTGATTGCCTACGGTATAGACGGGGTTTAACGAGGTCATCGGCTCTTGAAAGATCATGGACATATCTTTCCCGCGCATCGAGCGCATTTCCCGCTCGGATTTGGCCAGAATGTTCTCTCCGCGCAGTCGGATATCACCCCCGACGATAGTCCCTGCTTCCCCGAGCAGCCGCATAATCGAAAGCGATGTTATGCTCTTACCGCATCCGGATTCCCCGACGATACCGAGCGTCTTGCCCTGTTCGACCGAGAAGCTCACGCCGTCTACCGCCTTGACTTCACCCTCCGGCGTAAAGAAAGACGTGCGAAGCCCCTGAACCTCGAGCAGCGGATTGTTTGCTGGATTGCTGTTCATTCGTAGTAACCGCCTTTGTCAGTTGAGCTCAATTCGCTTGTTGAGAAGCTTATACGTCATATCTACGAACAGGTTCACGAACATGAACGAGACCGACGCTACAAGCACTGCTCCCTGAACAACCGGAAAGTCCCGTGCGTAAATCGCCGAGACCATGAGTCGTCCAAGCCCGTTGATCGCGAAGACCGTCTCGGTCAGTACCGACCCCCCGAGGAAGAATCCGAACTGTAGTCCGACAACCGTTACAACCGGAATCATGGCATTGCGCAGCGCGTGCTTATTGATAACAACCGATTCCCGTACTCCCTTTGCCCGTGCGGTTCGAATGTAATCCTGGTTAATGACCTCGAGCATGCTCGACCGTGTCATGCGTGCGATAACCGCCGCGCCTGCTGTACCGAGGGTTATCACCGGCAAAATGGCCTGGTTGAGCGTTCCCCAGCCCGCGGCAGGGAGAATTGAGAGCTGAACGCTGAACCAGTATATGAGCATAATGCCTAACCAGAAGTTAGGCATCGATAAGCCGAAGAGGGCAATGAGCATAATTACCGTATCGAACAGCGAGTATCGCCAGATGGCCGACACGACCCCCGCGATGAGCCCAATAAAAATGGCCAAAGCAATACTCATTACCGCGAGCTGCAGGGTAATCCAATATCGAGCTGAAAAGATTTCCTGGGTGACCGGACGGTTGTTGCGCACCGATTCTCCAAGATCTCCCTGTATTGCGTTGCCCAAATAACGCCCGTACTGCACGTACAGCGGATCGTCGAGTCCGAGTCGGCTTCGAACGCGTTCGAGTTGCGCCGGATCCGCACGCTCGCCGGCCATAATCTGGGCGGGATCACCCGGTACGAGATGCATGAGCGAGAATACAAGAAACACCACTCCGAAGAGGACCGGGATCATTTGAAGCAGCCGGCGCACGAAATAGACTGAAAGTGACATATGCCTATACCTCAGGTTCCCTTTAGTCTTTGGTCCTCGGGTCGAGCGCATCGCGCAATCCGTCCCCGAGCAAATTGAACGAAAGTACCGCGAGAACGATCGCGAGACCGGGGAACAGCGACACGTGGATCGCGTTCCATATAAAGTCGCGGCCCCCGGAAAGCATAAGTCCCCATTCGGGGATCGGTGGCTGTGCGCCAAGTCCGAGAAACGACAAGCCGCTCGCGATTAGAATGGCGGTGGCAATGTAGAGCGTTGCCTGAATGACAATAGGCGAGAGTACGTTGGGAAGTATATGCTGAAAAATAATCTTCGTGTCACGCGCGCCGAGTGCCCGGATCGCTTCAATGTACTCGAGCGTTTTCACCGATAGCGTGGAACCTCTCACGATTCGCGCGAAGGTCGGTATCGAGAAAATTGCGATGGCTATTATCACATTATCGAGCGATGCTCCAAGCGCGCTTACGATTGCCAGGGCCAGAAGTATCCCGGGAAACGCCAGGAGCACGTCCATAATCCGCATGATTATGGTATCCGTCCACCCCCCGTAGTACCCGGCGATTATTCCGAGCGTCACTCCGATAACTGCCCCGGCCAGCACGGAGGTAAAGGCGATATAGAGCGTCACCCGCGTTCCGTAGATAACGCGGCTGTAGACATCGCGGCCGAGATTATCGGTGCCGAACCAGTGCTCGGCCGACGGCTCGGCGAAACGGTTCGCGACGTTCTGTTCGCGAATAGGATCGTGCGTCGCGAACAGCGACGGAGCCAGCGCGATACATACCAGCATTACAATGAATATTCCCCCGATCAAGGCGGTCTTATGGTGGGCAATCCGTTTCAGAAGGGTAATCCATCGTGCACGTGTCGCGCCTCCCGTCCTGTTCACGGAGCCGAGTGAAGCCCCACCAGGTGTCGATACGTTTACTTCGCCTTCGCTTACGCTGCTCACTTTGGTTCCTCCTCGGGAAGTGCGATAATCGCCGATATATAGAATGCTAACAATAGAGTACTTTCGTCGAGAGCGGGAAGAGCCTCACGGTCTTTCGAGCGCAAACTCGAAAGACCGTCAGGCCCTCGCCGGCGGTCTCCGGCGCATCGCGACGGTATCGACCGGCGGCGAAAGCGTGCAGGCGACCGACGGCCGCCTGCTAACGCCGGGCTACTCGGTAAGAATCACGTCGTCGAGAAGCATCATGTTGTCGGGATGATGCTCATAATTCTCTACCGCTTCGTTGACCGCAACCATCCACTGCGGATGATACAGGTTGATGTGCGGAGCTTCGGGAACAAGCTCGTTCTGAACCTCGGCATAGATTTGCTCGCGCTCATCCATATCTGTCTCTTCGCGGCCCTCGTCGAGGAGTTCATCTACTCGGTCATTCGAATAGAACGACCGGTTTCCGGTAGCGCCATGGCTGTCGCTGTGGAACAGCGCGTACAGCCCGTAATCGGCGTCACCGGTGACCGTGACCCAACCGAGAATGTACATGTCATGGTTCCCCTCAGAGGTTTCATCCAAATAAGCGCCCCACTCGAGTACCTCGATCTCGACATCAATACCGACTTCGGCGAGATCGTTCTGCACGATTTCGGCGATCTCCATGCGACGTGCGTTGTCGTTGGTCCAGAGGGTGGTTTCGAAGCCGTCCTCGTAGCCGGCTTCAGCGAGCAGTTCCTCGGCGCCTTCGGGGTCGTAATCGAGCGACTCGACATCTTCGGTGAATCCGAACACTAACTCACTCAAGGGTCCGATCGCGGGAGTTCCTGCGCCTTCGAGTATTCCTTCGACCATGCTTTCCCGGTCGATAGCCATGGTAATCGCCTGGCGCACCTGTACGTCGTCAAACGGCTCTTTCTCCGTGTTCATTCCGATGTAATCGAGACTCAGGCTGTCGTAGAGCATGAGATCCATGCTCTGCGCGCTTTCGACTCGCGCCTGGTTTGTCGGCTGCTCGAACGGAGCGATATGCGCCTCACCGTTTTCAACGAGGGCAAGCCGAGTGCTTTCTTCGGGCACCACCTGGAATGTGATCGAGTCGAGGTTGGGAGCATCGCCCCAGTAATCTTCGTTTCGAACCAGCACGACCTCATCGCCGGGCTCCCACGAGTCGAGCTCAAAGGGGCCGGTTCCGACCGCTTCCACCTCGTCGAACCCTGCTTCCTCGATAGCTGCCGGGCTGATCATTCCGCCACCGTCGTGGGCAAGGTGACTCAAAAGCGGCGCAAACGGATACTCGGTTACTATTTCAACCGTGTACTCGTCCACCACGTTAATCTCGGTGATCATCTCGTAGAGAAAAAGCCGCTCGGAGCCGAACTCTTCATCCGTTACCCGTTCGAGATTCGCCTTCACTGCTTCGGCGTTGAACTCTTCCCCGTCGTGGAAGGTCACGTCTTCGCGGAGTGTGAATCGCCACGTGGTCTCGTCGACAGCTTCCCAGTCGGTCGCGAGTTCCGGCTGCAGCTCCATGTCGAGGTCAAAGTAGAGCAGGTTCTCGTAGATCTTCGTTCGGACGTTGCTCGACGGAGAGTCGTTCGAGCCGTGGGGGTCAAGGCTGACTGCATCCGAAAGCTGTGCCACCACCAGATCCTGGTCTACATCTTCCGGATCGGCCTCTTCGCCCTGTCCTTCGGCGAAGACAGCCATGCCGAGCACCAGCATGATTGACCCGATGAGCGCAATCGCCGTGCGGCTGCCATATAGTTTTGTACGCATATTCCCGTGTCTCCTTTTGTGGGAAAAGTTTGATCGTGAGTATACAGAAGTCGATCGGTGAAATGCAATCTTCCGAAGGCCTCGGCTGATCGGTGCGGGCAGCGCTTGCGCGCCGGCTTTCCCTGCACTATGGTGGGCGTGCGATGAAGATTACTAAAGACGCCTACGGCGAAACGGCGCAAGGACAGACTGTAGAGAAAATTACCGTAGCGAATGAAGGGCGCATGACCATGGAGGTCATGACCTATGGGGCTACGCTTCTGTCGTTGAAGGCTCCCGACCGCGAGCGTAAGCCCGGGGAAGTTACGCTCGGTTTTGATTCACTTTCAGGGTATCTCGGGCAACATCCGTATTTCGGCGCTACCGTCGGGCGCGTGGCGAACCGGATCAGCAAGGGGCAGTTTTCGCTCGGCGCCCGCCGCTATTCACTTGCAAAGAATAACGGGGATCACCATCTCCACGGGGGGCCGAACGGCTTTAACCGGCAGTTGTGGAACGCCGAAGTGTTTGCAGTCGACGGTGCGGCGGGAGTCACGTTTCGCAGGGTAAGCCCCCACCTGGAAGAAAACTATCCCGGAAAGCTTACCGTTTCGGTAACCTATACGCTCACCGATCACAACGAGCTTATCCTCGATTATGAGGCAACGACAACGAAAAGCACTCCCGTCAGTCTTACCAATCACACCTATTGGAATCTCGGCGGGCCAGAGTCGGGAAGCATTCTCGATCACGAGGTACAACTACACTGTAACCAGTATCTTCCGGTCGGCGAGGGACAAATTCCGACCGGTGAAATCCTCGACGTTTCGAGCACACCTATGGATTTCCGCACTGCAAAACGGGTGGGGTCGGATATTCATAACGTATCCGGCGGATATGACCACTGCTACGTTGTCCGGGAATCAAACGACGGTCTTTCGCCGGCGGCGATGGTCTGGGATCGCAAGTCGGGCAGAGCCATGGAAGTACTAACGACCATGCCCGGCGTGCAGTTCTACAGCGGCAATAAGCTCGACGGCATACCCGGCCGGCAGGGAACCATTTACAAGCGGCATGGTGGATTGTGTCTCGAGACGCAGCATTTTCCCAATGCCGTGAACGAGTCCAACTTTCCAAGCTGCATCCTGAAACCCCGCGACGTTTACCGCCATCAGACAGTACACCGTTTTTTCGCGCGGTAACGGGATATTCGCCTCCGCGCCGCGGAGGCTCCTCGCCCCGGCAAGCTCGAGTGCATCCGTATAAAAAAACGGCCGCCGAAAGCGATAAGGCTTCCGGCGGCCTGTAACGGTCTGTCGTTGAAGTGTCAGCCCACAGCCGCCGGTTGCCCGTGGGGGCTCCCGGCGACCGGGCTCAATCGCCCCTAATCGTCTACAACTTCGTATTCGACGTCCTCGGCCTCCTCGGATGCGGAGGACCCTTCGGCGCCGGCTGTCTGTCCGCCGGCCCCACCGGATGCTTGTCCGTTCGTGCCGGTACCGGCTCCGCCGATTGTCTGCAGGAAGGCGGTCTGCGCCTGTTCGACCTCCTGCATGCGGTTTCGAATGGTCTCCGCGTCGCGCGCGTCAACGGCGCTGCGCAAATTGGACGCGGCCTCTTCGAGCGCGCTTCGGGCGGATGCATCGCCGGATTCGCTGTTCTCGCGGACGATCTTTTCAGCCTGGTACGCGGTTGTATCCGCCTGGTTCACGAGCTCTGCGAGCTCGCGGGCCTTCTTATCCTCTTCCGCGTGCTGCTCGGCGTCCTTGACCATCTTCTGGATCTCTTCCTCGCTCAGGCCGGAAGAGCTTTCGATTCGAATGCTCTGCTCCTTGCCTGTGCCCTGGTCCTTCGCCGACACGTGGACAATGCCGTTCGCGTCGATATCGAAGGTAACTTCTATCTGCGGCACGCCGCGTGGAGCCGGCGGTATACCGACGAGTTCGAACCGGCCGAGCGTTCGGTTCTCGCGCGCCATTTCGCGCTCGCCCTGCAGCACGTGTATACCGACCGCCGTCTGGTTGTCCTCGGCGGTGGAGAACACCTGACTCTTGCGCGTTGGTATTGTCGTATTACGCTCGATAAGCTTTGTAAACACACCTCCAAGCGTCTCGATACCGAGCGAAAGCGGGGTGACGTCGAGAAGCAGAACGTCGTCGACATTGCCGCTTAATACCCCCGCCTGAATCGCCGCGCCGAGTGCTACGACCTCATCCGGATTCACACCCTTGTGCGGATCGCGGCCGAACAGCTCGGTTACGAGTGACTGCACCATAGGAATACGGGTCGATCCTCCCACGAGAATTACCGCGTCAAGATCGTTCGCCGACACACCGGCGTCGCTGAGCGCTTTCTGACACGGCTTTCGCGTGCCTTCCACGAGATCGCCGATGAGCTGCTCGAACTTGGCCCGGCTCAGCGTGTACTGCAGGTGCTTCGGTCCCGAGTTATCGGCGGTAATAAACGGCAGATTGATTTCGGTACTCTGCGCGCTCGAGAGTTCCTTCTTGGCGTTCTCGGCGGCCTCTTTGAGCCGCTGGAGCGCCATGCGATCCTGACTGAGATCGATACCGTAGTCGGCTTTGAAACTCTGTACGAGCCAGTCGATCACCCGCTGGTCGAAGTTGTCACCACCAAGGTGGGTGTCACCGGAGGTCGACTTCACCTCGAAGACGTTGTCGCCGAGCTCGAGAATTGAAATATCGAACGTTCCACCACCAAGGTCGTAGACAGCGATGGTCTGCTCGGAGCCGCCCCTGTCGAGCCCGTAGGCGAGCGCAGCCGCGGTCGGCTCGTTTACGATGCGTTTCACATCGAGTCCCGCGATCCGACCGGCATCCTTGGTCGCCTGGCGCTGAGAATCGTTGAAATACGCCGGGACTGTGATTACCGCTTCGGTGACGCTTTCACCGAGATAGTCTTCGGCTGTCTGCTTCATTTTCTGGAGAATCGCCGCCGAGATCTCCGGCGGGGACAGTTCCTTACCTCCGGCCTTTACGACAGTATCGCCGTCGGAGGCCTTCGAAACTTCGTACCCGACCGACTTCGCTTCTTCATCGACCTCGTCGAAACGGCGACCCATGAACCGCTTAATCGAATACACGGTGTTCTGGGGGTTGGTTACCATCTGATTCCGCGCCGGCTGTCCGACGAGGCGGTCGCCGTTGTTCGTATACGCAACGACACTCGGGGTGGTACGTCCTCCCTCCGCGTTGGGAATGACCACCGGTTCTTTACCTTCCATTACCGTTACGACGGAGTTTGTGGTTCCAAGGTCTATTCCTATCATTTTACCCATAATCTTCCTCCTGTTCTGCGAACCTTATGAAGGGGGCCGGCTGGGTATGCTGCCCGCCGGCCCCGTGCTTTGCGCCGCATCTACTTCTTTATGCTATGTGTAGGGAACGGCCGCCCACCGAAGGGCGAACCGCTCCGGACCCGGGGGACGGGTATGAAGCGTGTCCCGGTCAGCCGCCTTTGATCTCTATTCTGCGCGGCTTCACCTGCTCCCTCACATGCAATGTCAGTGTGAGCAAGCCGTGCTCCATATGCGCCTCTATGTTGTCCCGGTCGATGCTGTCGTCGAGTGTGTACGTTCGCTCGTACGGAGCAACGAGCCGCTCTCGCACAAGATAATTGTCCGAATCGGGCACATCGCGCTCACCGCGAATGGTCAACGTGTCGTTTT
>JBKGYS010000024.1:0-23373 GCA_046545955.1 Spirochaetales bacterium
CGTTCGGTGTCGCGATTGCTCCTGCCGAACGCTTCCGGACTTCGTTCGAGTCTCCGAGTGTATTTGCGCTGGATTTCCGTCGTTTCCGTAAAGGAAAAGCGTACTTGCCGGCGGGGAGACTCGAACTCCCACACCATTGCTGGCGGCAGATTTTGAGTCTGCTGCGTCTACCAATTCCGCCACGCCGGCTTAGTCGTTTTTCTACGCTTCGCGTCAGTCGAGAGGCTACCCGACCCGTCGCCGTCACGCAGAGAGCGAGCCGAGTACAGCGTGTACAGTAGCAGCATGCAGGCTCTGATTCAAGCGGCGACGGGAGTTGCGGTCCCACGAGCGCAAGGAGCGGCTGTTACCAAATACACCTACCGGGCGCGGATATGCTGCGTTCCCACGAGCGCAAGGAGCGGCTGTTACCAAATACACCCACCCACGGGGTGCGGATATTCTGCGTTCCCACGAGCGCGAGGAGCGGCCGGCACGATGGAAGTACCGCGACCGCTGCGAACGGCTCTGTCCCTGGCGCGCGAGATGCGGCCGCGATACGAGTACGCATCGATCGGCCGGCCGGCGGTGAGTAAACACGGATGTTCATTGACCGCGCCCAACGAATAATCTACCATCGCGGGCGGAACATTCATGGCACGGTTGCGACACGCGATTTTACTCCTGCTTCCGATTGTGGTTTTCGTTCAGTGCGCAACTGGTCCGGACCCCGAACCGCAGGCCGTAACCGTCGAAGGCGACCCGAATAGCGCGCTCGCCGTGGCGCTCCGCGCGGCCGGCCGTGTGGACGATGTTTTCACTCAGGCGTTTCTCTACACGCGAATAGCAGACGCGTACAATGAAGCCGGGCTTCCGCTCCCGGCGGTGAACGTACTCGAGCGGTCGCTGCGAATTTCGCAGCGGGAAGATGTAGGTGCCGCGCGCGCCGAAATTCTCGTGCAGGTAGCGGCCGAATACCGTGCCCTCGACCGCACCGACCGCAGTCGTGAGCTTCTCGAGGAGGCGCTCGCGCTCACGCGTACGATAGACGATGAATCCACGCGTATTATCGTGCTCCAGCAGATCGTAAGCGGCGCGTTTGGCGCGGACGAAGAACTGTTCGATGTCCTCGTCCAAACGCTCGATCATGTCTACGTAGTTGAGGACCTGGCGGCCCGCGTAGACCTCCTCGTCGATGTCGCCCGACGGTATCAGGAATCGGGGCTCGGCCAGCAGGTAAACACCCTCGTACAACAGGCGATAGCCGCCGCTACCGGAATAAGCAATCCGTGGCAGAAGGCCGCGGCGTACGCAGCGATCGCGAGGCGGTTTCACGTGTCCGGCAACGAGAGCCAACGCGACTTGTACGTCGAGCGGAGCCTGCGCGAAGTTCAGGGCGTGCAGGTTCTCACGCGTTCTCGCGGAGAGGCTGCCGAACTGCTCACGATCGCCAATGACTTTGCGGCAATCGGTAAGTTCGGTGAAGCCGAGCGTGTGCTCGAAACGATCGAGTTTCCCTCGATTCGCGCGAGAGGATTGTCCGAACTCGGTTCACACTATCTCGCTATGGAGGAGGCCGGGGAGGCGGACCGCGTATTCGACGAGGCGGCGAATACGGTGGCTCTCGACGGAAGCGATGCGCAGTTCGCAGATATCGTTTCTGATATCGCAAATCGGTTTGCGCTCGCCTCGCGCGCTACCGATGCGCTTTCAAACGCGGAAGTAGCGCTCGTTCTAAGCCGCGACGTCGAAGACGAGTTTACCCGTTCTCAGGTAGTCGCCCGAGTCGCGGAGGTATTTGTAAGAATTGATCGACTTGATCTTGCCGTCGAATCGGTCGAGGAACTCGACAGCCGCTATGAAGCGGCCACGCTATACGCATCGCTCTCGCGCGAGTTACTCGCGGTAAACCGCGTGGACGACGCGCTTCGCTTCATTCGACCGGCTGTAACCGCCGCCGAGGAGACCGATCGCAATACCGACGCCATTTACCGCGATATCGCTTCAATTCTATCGCGGCTCGGCCGCTTCGATGACGCTATTACCCTGATAGACCGGGTATCGACCGCGTTCGCGCAGGGGCAGGCTCTTGTTGAGCTCGGGCGTTACAGTCTCATCGCCGGTGGCCTTCCTCCCGACGAGCAGGAGAGGCTCGACGCGCTCGCGACGCGTTTATCCGGTGAACCGGGGCGAATCGCGCCGGCGGCGGAATCGCAGTAAGGCGGAATCGCAGTAACCCGACTCGGTTCGAGCCGCCGGTATCAGATCGCCGAGATAACCGACCAAACGCGGCGAATGCCTGCGTCAATGGGGCCCGATCGTAGTCCCCTCAAAGGGCTCCCCGGTGAGAATGTCTTCCACAGTATCGAGGTTGCGCCCGGAGGCGACGATTACGCTCAGCCCGAGTTTCATCGCTTTCGCCGCGGCCACCGGATCGAACGGTGAGTTCGCCCCCGGAGTCCAGGTATCGCCGACCATTTTGCGGTAATCGCCCCACGATAGCTTGTCCAGTGGCTGGGCATCCGGGGATTTTTTGGGATCTTTGTCGTACACCTTCGCAATGTTGGAAAGGTTTATGACGCTGTCGGCTGAGAATCGTTCCGCTAAGCATACGGCATCGAAATCGGTTGAGAATCCCGGTTTCCAGCCCGCCCCGATGAGAATCCGACCGCTGAATTCAAAGTCGGCGGTCGGATCGGTCACAACCGGGTCCTGCACATACGCGACGAACACGCCCCGCAGGAGCTCGGCGTTCAGTCGCGTGGCGGCGATGCCGATCTGGTCGGCCTGTTCGGGTGGCGCGTCTGCGGCGAGTTGTCCGAGCGCATGCTGGTAGGCACGCGCGGGTCCGCCTCCGCCGACGACCATTATCAGCCGCCGCTGCGGGTCAGCTTCGAGAAATCCGGAAATGCGCTGCTTCAGGGCCTTTAAGAATTCTATGTCGATGTTCTCCGGGGCGACGATAGATCCTCCGAGTGATAATACGTGTGTGCTCATAGTATGTCCGGCCCCATATTACGGTCGCGTAGGTACTTTGTCGATCAACCAAAGGTAGGGTACATTATAGGGTATGAATCGCGACCTCACCGGTCTGCTCGAGGAATGGCCGTACGACCCGGAGGGAAACACCCGCATTGTAACTGCGAATGACGGACGCAAAGTACTACAGGTCCGGCTTCCGCTTGGTATCGAGCAGTATGAGCTTGTTGGGCGCCCCGACGGGGAGCGCCCGTTCGGGAAAGATACCATTCTCGAAGAGATGGAGTCCCGCGTGGCCGAGTACGTCCTAAGCAACGGGACCGACGACGGCTTTCTTCTTTCGCACGAAGACTGTGAACTGCTTCAGAGCGAGGCGATTCTGTTCTACTATCGGTATCTTCTTTTGTTTCAGATAAATGATTACGACCGGGTCGCCGCCGATACCGAGCACAATCTGCGCATGTGCCGCCTCTTCGAGCGCTACTGCGATCGTGAAGAGGACCGGGAAAGCGTTCTTCAATACAAACCGTATATCGTTCGAATGAACAGTATGGCACGAGCGATGCGCTCGATGAAGCAAGGCGCGCACGAGAAGGCCGCCGGGATCATTGACCGGGCTATCGGGGAAATCGAGAATATGGCTGAGCTCGATTCACCGGCGTTTCAGTTCGAGCGAGTCCGGTCGATCAATTACTTGAAATCCGCGCTGAAACAGCTTGATTCGGGAGAGCGGGGGTCTCACCGTAGTCTTGAAACCACCTTGAAACAGGAACTCGACGAGGCGGTGCGCGAGGAGAACTATGAACGCGCGGCCGAACTACGCGATCGCATTCGCACTATGCGATCAAGTGGACCAGAGCGATGACCTGATAGTTTATGTTGACAAAGCTAACACGGGTCATACTACACTCTGATTCAGCCTTCGCAGAGACAAAATGCTTATGAGACGCTTCCGCATCGTAATTTTGACCATTTCAATTCTTTCCATTCTTGCCGGGCCGCTAGTGGCTCAGGATATCCGGACGGCATCGGAGTTACTTCGGAGGGTTGCGGAAGAATACGCAGGGTTCGACGATTACGTCGCCGAAATCGTCATGACCACCGAGGACAACTCCATGGAGGGTACGCTCTACCACCGCGAGCCGAATGACCTCTATATAGAGTTCTCCGACCCGGAGGAACAGTTTATCCTCTCGGATGGCGAATACTTGCGGGTGCACGTACCATCGGTAAACACCACGTTGAGCCAGCGATTACGGCAGCAGTCGGAGGAGACACCGGGCGGAGTTGCTACCGGTGAGGGCTTGGCGCTTTTGCGGCGCAATTTCTCGGTTGCATACCAGAGTTCCCCCGACTACGAGGAGCTGGAGAGTACTTCCGGTGCAGTCGATTCTGTCGGCCCGAATGATCAGGTGGTGAACCTTCGCCTCGATACCAGTTCGCCGAACGAAGGATACAGGCAGCTTATTCTGAGTATCGACGAAGACTATCGGATTCGCAGAATTATCGGAACCACAGTGGACTACGGTGTGGTGCAGTTTGACTTTACTGATATAGAGGTGAATGCTTCGGTGCCGGACAGCCGATTTGAATACGATTCGCCGCCGGCGTCGAGTACATTCGAGGATTTTCTTTTCGACAGCGACAGCTGATACTGTGCTGTTGAATGACACTATTGTTTACGGGTGTTACCTCGGCGGGTTGAGCGCCGGGTTATGCGTACAGGAAGTATATGGAATCGATCGCAGACAAACTCCGTACCGCGCGTGAAGAAAAGGGATACTCGCTCGAGCAAGTCGCGCGTGATACGCATATTGCCAAACGGTACATAAGTGCCATGGAATCGGAAGACTTCTCCGTATTTCCCGGAGAGACGTACACGATCGGTTTTTTGAAAAACTATGCGTCTTACCTCGGGCTCAACCCGAACGATGTGGTAAATCTATATCGAAACATTAAGCTGCAGGAGCAGCCCGCGCCCATGGATGAGCTGCTCGACAAGCGTCGTGGTCCCGGAATGCTGACAATGATTCTGATAATTGCGGCTGTTCTGGTGCTCGTTCTGGCCGGGGTATTGCTTTTCACCGACGCGTTTGGCGGAACCGCGGGGGTCGGCCGCGTATTCGCGAGCGAAGCGCTACGGAGCCTTTCGGGCGCTCCTCTTCTGATCATTCGGGCACGATAGGCCGTTACGCGGGTGCCATGAGCGTTTCGCCCGAAAAGCAGCCGGAGTACCTCCAGGGTCTAAACGACGCGCAGGCGTCCGCGGTGACCCATTGGGGCGAGCCTCTTCTCATTCTCGCCGGTGCCGGAAGCGGGAAGACCCGCGTAATAATTCATAAGATCGCGTGGCTCATTCGTGAAAAGGGGCTCGACCCTCGATCCATTCTCGCGGTCACGTTCACAAACAAGGCCGCCGGGGAAATGCGCTCGCGTGCTTCCGACCTCGTCGAAGGTGGCTCTCGTGCCATGATTCGTACATTTCACAGCTTCGGCGCGTGGATGCTTCGTCGAAACCACGACATGGCAGGGCTACCGTCCGGGTTCACCATTTACGACGATGACGACGTAGTCTCGCTTTTGAAGTCATTATATCCGAAGGAACAGAAGAGTACCTTGCGACGCTGGGCGAGACTAATCAGTCGTGCGAAAGACTACGCGCTCTCGCCTGACGATCCACTCGACGAGATCGACCCATCGGGTGAACTCCCGGAAGTGTATCGTTCCTATCAAGACAGGCTACGCGAAATTGGAAACGTCGATTTTGGCGATTTGATCATGCGACCGCTCGAGCTGCTTCGCGATAACGAGGCTATTCGTACACGGTTTCATCAGCGATTTCGCGCGATTCTCGTCGACGAGTACCAGGATTCGAACGTTTCACAGTTCAAGTTTTTGAGTCATCTTGCCGGCGAGAGTACGTATTTGTGCGTGGTTGGCGACGACGATCAGAGCATCTATCGATTCCGCGGCGCGGAGGTGCGTAATATACTCACGTTTCACGAGCATTTTCCCGGAACGCGGATCGTTCGCCTCGAGCAGAACTACCGTTCCACCGCGCCGATACTCGAACTCGCCGGGCACGTCGTGGAGCGCAACGAAGGTCGGCTCGGAAAACAGCTGTGGACCGATCGCATCGCCGGCGTAAAGCCGCAGCTGTCGCTGCTTTCGAACGCAGAGGAAGAAGTCGAGCTTTGTCTCAGCCTTATCCGTCAGGGAGGTAGCCCCGGCAGGACGGCGATCCTCTACCGGACGAACGCGCAGAGCCGATTGTTTGAGACCGAATTGCTTCGCGCAGGAATCCCCTACCGCATAATTGGCACGGTCCGCTTCTACGAACGCGAAGAAGTCAAGGACGTACTCGCCTTCCTGCGGTTCTTAGCGAACCCACGGGACGAGGTCAGTTTTCGTCGTATCGTGAACAAGCCAACACGTGGTCTCGGCGCTAAGTCTGTCGACCGTATCGTTTCGGCGGCGCTCGAAACCGGTCGGACTCTCCGCGAAGTCCTCCGCGAGCCGGTCGAAGGGTTGTCGAAAAAGGCTGATGCCTCGCGCGGCGCGTTCTCGGCGATTGTCGAGTCGCTGTTCGCGGCGCTCGAATCCGATTCGCTGCCGGCCTTTGTAGATCGAGCCGCGGAGGACAGCGGATTGAAGCAGTTTCACGCCGAGCAGGACGAATACGCGGGCACGCAGAAGATTGCCAATATCGAGGAGCTCGTCAACGCCTCGGGTATGTACGAGAACGGCCGGGACGGTCTGAGCGAGTTTCTCGAGATGATCGAGCTCGATGCTGGGCGCGAAGGCGAGGAAAACCCGGACGAGGATGCGGTAACGCTCATCACCATGCACAACGCCAAGGGGCTTGAGTTTGACCGCGTAATTATCACCGGCATGGAGGATGGGCTTTTCCCTCGCGGTGGCGAAGAATCGGCCGACGAAATCGAAGAAGAGCGGCGGCTGTTCTACGTCGCCGTAACCCGGGCGCGCGATGAGCTTTACCTGACAAGTTGCCGTTTCCGAAGACTCTACGGTCGGCTCACCGAGTTTCCACCGTCCCGGTTTCTCGGAGAAATTCCCGAGGATGCGCTTGAAATAGCGAGCGGGAACGCTTTTGGCGGTTCGAACGACCGCGCTCAGGCGACGGCCGACGAGGCGGATGAAGACTGGGGCGAAGCCTGGGATCTCGGCGAAGGCGCGGGAGTGTTTCACGACGAGTACGGCACCGGCGTGGTAACTTCCCGCTGGCGCAAGGGCAAAAGCATTATGGTCCGGGTTCAGTTCGAGAGCGGCACGGCGGCTACGTTTATTCCACGGTATACGCCGCTCGAGCGGGTGGCTATCGATGGATGACCGCGCGTACGCGGTAACCGCGCTTACGCCACGCGCTATCGAACGTATCCGGACGTTACCCGAGTTTCGCCGCGCACGGGAATACCGCCTGTATACCGGTGACGGTCGCCGCTATCTTGATTTGTGGCAGGAAGACGGACACGCGGCCGGAGGACATCGTTCCGGGGGCTGGCGCGAGGTACTCTCGAATAAGCTTTCGAGAGGCTTGTCGCTTCCACTGCCGGGACCGGAGGCGCAGAAACTAAGGCAAGCGGTGCGAACCTGGATTTCGCTCGAGGTAGAAACGGCCGGCGGGCACGTGTCGATGGATAGAAGGCCGGTGTACCTCTTCCGCGATGAACGCGCTCGTGCGAACGCTCTCTTTTCGCTCGCGCCGGATCTTCGGATTCGAGACGCCCTGTGCTCGCTGCCCGGCGGGAGCGCGCGGGCGGTACTCGTGCGAGCCTTTTCCGCTCCGCGGTTCGCCTCGCAGGAGTGGCTCTTGCCGGTACTGCCGCTTCCGCAAATGTTCGCGGTAAGCTGTCTCATCGGGCCCGAGGGGGCGAGCCGCGACTCGAGGCTTGTCGAGGACCTCGTCGCCCCGGCCATCCTTGCCGCGGGGGCCCGTGCCGTCTATGATGTGTGCAGGATGCTGCGATCCGGCACCCACCCCGGGAGTATCCTGGCGGCGGATTTGCAGCGCTCAGGTGTCTGGGCGGCCTGCGGGCCATGGCTTCTTCCGTCGGTCGGCGACGAGCAGCAGGCGTATGACCGCCTTTTTGCTGAACATGCAGCGAATAATATCGTGCTTAACCCCGTAGCCGGAGCTCCGAGCCTTGTCCCGGCGGTAGTCACTAAGGGCGAGCGGGACCGGATTCTTGGAGCGGCCGAGCGTGCGCGAAGCTGTGGGCTCGGCCGGTAGGATGGACGTATGGACAATACAGCCATAGCCCTCGGCGTCGAGCTGGTCGTGGGCGCCATTGCGACATTTCTGGCCATACTGCTATGGTCCCGGACGCGGGATATCGCGTGGATGTTCGTGGTGATCGGTACGATCGTGCATTATGCGTCGGTCGTGTTCGAAGGACTTGCGATTGTCGGTGTGCTCGACCTCGACACCGTAATGGTCGCCGAGGTGAGCGTAGGACGGGTTGTACTCGCGGCCGCTCCGATGACGTTTTTCGTGGTTGCGTTTGCGATCATGCTTTCGCGAAAAATCCCTTAGACTGTGGGCTCAGGCCGCTTGTGGTGTTGCAGTAAGCTTGACAGCAAGGGCAAAATACCGGAATGTAAGCGCTCAATCGATTAATTTGGACTGGAGGCCACCATTTATGGTAGCACTTATAGTAGGGCTTGTTTTCATATTGTTTGCGGTGTACTCGGTTTTACCATTCGAGTGGGCACTTGACTGGTTAGAGCCGGTTCTCGACTTTCTCATGGGCGGACTGCCGATTCTCGCCGTGTTTATCGGGCTTATCGCGGTCTTCATTGGTATCGCCGACATCAAGGATAAGATAGAGGCGAAAAAAGAAGAGCAGCAGGAAGCCGCCGAGGCGAAAAAGCAGTAGGCGCGTAGATTTCCGTACCGGTCGGGTACAACCGGGTTTGCTACGCGTTGACACGCCCTTGTCTTTTGTGGCACCGTTGCCATCCACGTCGCGAGCGCATCGCGCGCTCGCGCAGTATTGAGAAGGTTATAACACTATGAAAACCATCATTCCGAAGACGACGGATGTCGACCGAAAATGGTACGTCATCGACGCCGAAGGGCAGGTGCTCGGACGAGTAGCGGCCAGGGTAGCGTCGGTACTGCGCGGAAAGCATAAGCCCGAGTACACGCCCCACATGGAAATGGGTGATTACGTTATCGTAATCAACGCCGCGAAGGTGGACGTCACCGGTCGCAAACGAACGGACAAGATGTATTACCGGCACACAGGCTACCCCGGCGGGTTGCGCGTGGAGAACTTCGAGACCCGTATTCGGCGCAAGCCGGAGTTCCCGATCGAGCAGGCGGTGCGGGGCATGCTCCCGAAGAATCGGCTTGGTCGCAAGCTTTTCAATAACCTGAAGGTCTACGCGGGTGAAGCTCATCCGCATGAAGCCCAGAAGCCGCAGCCGCTGGCAGTGGTACCGGGTAAGGAGTAAGACGGTGGCAGAGAATCTGGCATTTGGAACAGGCCGAAGAAAGAACGCGATTGCTCGAGTCTACCTGCGACATGGGTCCGGGAGTCTCATGGTCAACGGCCACGAAGCGGCGCAGTACTTTGGCGAGAGCGATAACCTCTATATGGTGAATCAGCCTCTTGACGTACTCGACGCAAAGGGGTCCTTCGACGTGATAATCAAGGTTCGCGGGGGCGGCAAAGCCGGCCAGGCCGGAGCTATTCGCCACGGGCTCAGCCGGGCGCTTGCGAAGTATGATGAGAATAATTACTCGGTCCTGCGCGAGAACGGGTTCATGACCCGTGATCCACGAATGGTCGAGCGCAAGAAATACGGTCAGCCTGGGGCACGCAAGAAGTTCCAGTTCTCCAAGCGGTAAACGCTGGGCGCTCGGTACTAGTGGCGGGCGAGAGGTCTGTCGGCTCCGCTGAAGAGAATACCGCTTCCCGGAAGCCGCTTGTTACATCCTGTGAACGCAAAGGATCCGGGTCGAGGCAGGTTTGTCTCGATGACGGGTCCTTTTTTTTGCTCTCGAACGAGCAGTGCGTGGACCTCGGGGTACGCGAAGGGGCCCGAATCGCCCTTGCTGCCTTGCGCGATGCGCACGCAGCGCACGAGACGGCACGAGCGATCGAGAAAGGGGTGTCGCTTATCGCCGCGCGGGAGCACGCCCGAGCGGAGATCGAGCGCAAACTCGAGCAGCGTGGCTTCTCCGCTGCGTCGACTGAGCTCGCGCTTTCGAGGCTCGAGGAATACGGCTATCTCGACGACGCGCGTTTCGCCGAGACCTATATTCGCGAACGCCTCAGACGTCACCCCGAGGGGCGTATGGCACTGGCTGCGGGACTTGCGAAACGGGGCGTCGCGCCTCCGGTTGCCGCGCGCGTACTCGACGAGGTGGTCAATGAGGAGGTCGAGCTCGATGCTCTCGAGCGTGCGGCCCGTAAGCTCGCTTCCGACGGCCGTGGCCCGGATAAGCTTGCCGTGGCGCTGCTGCGCCGGGGATTCCCGCCGGCGGCCGTGCGGGGATGGATCCGTGACCACGAGATATAAATACGCGTGCAAATTTTCGCTATCGGTCTAATCAAATCTCTCCAATAACTTGACAGTTTTTGCGTTGGCTCCGTATGATCTGCGGTGTCATGGGGCGTACAGAGAAAAAGGTGCGAATTTTTTCGGCGCTTGAAGTCGCCAACATCTGCGGCGTTGTAAATCAGACCGCGATAAACTGGATCAAGCACGGGTATCTGCAAGCGTTTACTACTCCCGGTGGGCAATACCGTGTGTATTCTGAGGATCTGGTAACATTTCTTAAGTCCCGGGGGATGCGGATTCCTGCCGAGTTGCAAAAGGTTCAACAGGCGATCGAGTCCGAGCTCACGGTGCTCGTAGTAGACGACGATACGGACCTGAATCGTCTCATCGTGGACTACATCGTTCAGAAGCGTCCCGACCTCACGGTTATTCAAGCCTTCGATGGATTCGAAGCCGGCGAAAAGATGGTCGAGTCGAGTCCCGGCATTGTCGTATTGGATGTCGACCTTCCGGGAGTCGACGGGCGAAAACTCTGCCGCCGACTGAAATCCGACCGTCGTGGGGCGAGTCCCTACGTTATCGCCATTTCAGGATACGCGGATGGAACCGTCGAGGAGCAGATGCTCGCCGAAGGGGCGGATGAGTTCTTCGCGAAACCCATCGACCTCGCGGACCTCCTCGGCTCGATTAACGCCGCGCGCGAGGGGGCCCGATGAGCGATGCAAAGCCTGTCGTGCTTATTGTGGAGGACGAGGAAGCCATTCGACTGACGCTTCGCGATTTCCTGGTGCGCAAGGGATACACCGTCCATGTGGCAAGCGACGGCGTTGGAGCAATCAAGCAACTACTTGACTACCCGATAGACACTATCGTTACCGATTATCGCATGGAAGTGCTCGGTGGCGACTACTGGATCAAGTTTCTCAGTGAGTATTGTGGCGACAAGCACATTCTCATCACCTCGGGGTTTCTAAGGCCCGAATTCCCGATTCCGTTCGAGGTGCTTTACAAGCCGTTCGACTACGACGATCTGGAGCAGCGTATCGCTGCCGGGGAAACCGGGCAATAAGGGAGCGTTAGACCATGGACAAGGATCGTGTCTGCTACACGGTACGGGTACATGGACGAGTACAGGGTGTCGGGTTTCGCTACTCGACGCGGGCGAAAGCGGAGCAATTCGGCGTTGCAGGGTGGGTTCGCAATGAGCCCGACGGAACCGTGTCGGTGAAGTGTGAAGGACCGAGCGAGGCAGTGCAACGATTTCTCGCGTATCTCAAGCAAGGTCCGCCGACAGCCGAAGTGACATCCACCGAAGTGAGCGCTGCGACTCCCGAAGGTCGCGGTCGATTTTCGGTTCGGTAGCAGCCTCGGCTCACTCAGCTCCGTCTGTCGTAGGTATTCCCACGGTGGGCCGTTTTCAGCGTATACAGCCGACAAAAAAGCCACCCCCCGATCCGGAGGGTGGCTGTAGTGAAGGCGAAGCTCAGGCTCCCGGCACGTTGCTTAAGATCGATGCCGGATCCCCGGGTAGCGACTGTCAGCCGCCGAGCTTCGCGATGGAATAGAATGACTCCGGACCGGGATACGTCGCCGCGCCCCCGAGCATTTCCTCAATTCGAAGCAGCTGATTGTACTTGGCCAGCCGGTCGCTGCGACTGAGGCTGCCGGTCTTGATCTGGCCCGTCTCGAGGGCGACCACAAGGTCGGCGATAAAGCTGTCCTCGGTCTCGCCGCTTCGGTGGCTTACGATCGCGGTGTACCCGGCTTTCTTTGCCATTTCTACCGCCTCAAAGGTCTCGGTAAGGGTACCGATCTGGTTCACCTTAATGAGAATCGAGTTGGCGATTCCCTCATCGATTCCGCGTTTCAGCCGCTTGGTATTGGTAACAAAGAGGTCGTCGCCAACAAGTTGTACCTTGTCTCCGATCTTGTCGGTGAGCGCTTTGAAGCCCTCCCAGTCGTTTTCGTCCATACCGTCTTCGATCGAAATAATCGGATAGCGCGAAGCCCAGTCCGCCCAGTAGTCGGCCATTTCCTCGCTCGAAAGTTCCCGTCCGTCACTCTTCTTGAAGACGTACTTCTTTTTGTCCTTGTCGAAGAATTCGCTCGAAGCCGGATCGAGTGCGATGTAGATGTCGCGCCCGGGTTTGTAGCCGGCCTTTTCGACGCTCTGAAGAATGACGTCGACCGCCTCTTCGTTGCTTTTGAGGTTAGGCGCAAAACCGCCTTCATCACCGACGCTTGTAGAGTATCCGGCATCCTTGAGAACGCCCTTGAGCGTGTGAAAGACCTCGGTGATCATTTGAAGGCCTTTATGGAAACTCTCGGCTCCAACCGGCATGACCATAAACTCCTGAAAGTCGACCGAGTTGTCCGCGTGGGACCCACCGTTAATAATGTTTGCCATTGGAACCGGCAGCGTACTCGCGTGAAAGCTTCCAAGGTACCGGAACAGCGGCATGTCCTGGTAGATTGCCGCCGCGCGGGCGACCGCCATGCTTACGCCGAGAATCGCGTTTGCGCCGAGCTTGCTCTTGTTTTCAGTGCCGTCGAGGTCGATCATCATGCGGTCAATGCCGACCTGATCGAGGGCGTCCATGCCCTCGAGTTCGGGGCTTATGCTCGAGTTCACGTTGTCGACCGCGGTGAGCACGCCCTTGCCCTTGTAGCGGTTCTTGTCGCCGTCTCGCAGTTCGACCGCTTCGTGTTCCCCGGTGGATGCACCGGATGGAACCGCTGCGCGACCGAGCGACCCGTCCTCGAGGAGAACATCAACCTCGATAGTCGGATTTCCGCGCGAGTCGAGAATTTCTCTGGCTTCTACACTTTCAATAAAACTCATACATCACTCCTGTGTGTTATTTTTGTGACACGGGTCGAGTATAGATATCCGTGATGCGCGTATGCAAGGTGCCCGACCGCTTCCGACCCGCTAAAGCGCCGGCAAACTCCAAACCGCTACACCAGGGTGGTGAACAGTAAGCGTTTGACGCTTGACGGGGCGCACAGAGCGTCCATAATCTGCGGTGTGCGCTATTCGCAGCTGTTTCCGAAAACACTTCGCGACGTTCCCAAAGGTGTGTCATCCGACGGATACCGACTTCTCTACCGTGGTGGCTATATTCGTACGCACGGGCGGGGCCTTTTCGCCTTTATGCCGCTCGGAATACGGGTGGTGCAACGAATCAAGAAGCTTATAGCCGCCCATATGAATGCCCTCGGAGGGCAGGAGGTCGAAGCGCCACTGATAAATCCCTTTGAGCTGTGGCAGCAGAGCGGGCGTAGCGGCCTGATAGACACCGACCTCGTTCAGTTTTCCGATCGTCTTGGTCGTGAGATGGTACTTGCACCGACCCACGAAGAGGCGATGGTGGACCTGCTGCGGTCGAGCATGACAAGCTATCGCGACCTTCCGGTGTTTCTGTATCAGTTTCAGGAAAAATACCGCGACGAGGAGCGAACACGCAACGGGCTTATCCGAAGTCGCGAGTTTCTCATGAAGGACGCCTACTCCTTTCATCGCTCCTTCAGCGATCTCAATAATTTCCTGCCGAAAGTGTTCAGCGCCTACCGGTCAATCTTTGACGCCTGCAATCTCGAAACGGTGGTCGCCGAAGCCGGTGTGGGCTACATGGGCGGCGAGAAGTCGTACGAGTTCCTTGTTCCCGCGAGCGCCGGTGACGATCACGTGATCGTGTGCGACAGCTGCGGCTACGCGGCCAACCGTGAGGTGGCCGTCAGCGATCCTCCCCCGAAGGCGACCCGATCGAGTCGGCCACGGGAAATGAAGAAGCTTGAAACGCCCGGATGTACCAACATGGCGCGCCTGTCAAAGCATCTGGATGTGCCGAAGTCTCAGCTTGCGAAGACTATGGCGTTTCGCGGGGCCGGAGAAACGATGATCCTCGCTGTAGTGCGCGGTGATACCAACGTATCGATCGAAAAACTGGCACGGCTTCTGCGAGTGCCGGCGCTTCGCCGCGCCCGGCGAAGCGAGATCCTCGATCGCGGGCTTGTACCCGGCTATCTCAGTCCGCTGACCGAGCTCGACGGATTAACCGTTGTCGTCGATCACGGCGCGGCAGACACGGCCAATCTCGTGTACGGCGGTAATCAGGAAGGGGTGCATTACGCCGATGTGAACTTCGGCCGGGACTTCGACGCGGATGCCATTGGTGATATAGCCCAGGCCGAGCCGGGTAGCACCTGCATTCACTGCGGAGGGACGCTGCAGGAGCGGCGAGCGACCGAGCTCGGCAACCTGTTTCGCCTCGGCGACGTCTACAGTCGCGCCATGAACCTCTGGGTGAACGACGAAACCGGCCGCATTATTTATCCGTACATGGGAAGCTACGGCATCGGTATCGGCAGGCTCATGCAGGCGATCGTCGAGTCCAATCACGACGAGAAAGGGATCATCTGGCCGGTGTCGGTGGCGCCCTTTCATGTTTATCTTATGACCATAGGGAAGAGTTTCGCTGTGCGTGACGCGGCCGAGGCACTATTCAAGGATTTCGGCGATGAGGTGCTTTTTGATGATCGGGAAGAATCGATCAGCACAAAGTTCACCGATTTCCTGCTGCTCGGTATTCCGTTCCGCATCATTGTCTCCGGCGCGACGGTTACCGAAGGTACGGTCGAGCTTTTCGACAGGCGGACCGGGGAGCGGGAAAAAGTCTCTATTGGCTCGGCCCGTTCGGAAGTTGAGTCGAGGTTGGAGGCGTTAAAAACATGTCGTTCGAGCTGACCCCTGAAATTATCGATCAGATCATTTTCGGCATGGAAAACCAGGAATATGATTTTGTCGTCGACGTGAAAACCGGCCATGTCTCGCGCGTGGAGGACGTGCCGGATGATCGCGAGGTCGAGCCCATTCCCGACTGGAGGAGTGTGGACGGGTACAACTTAATGGAGCGGTTCGTTGTGGACCTGCGAAATCCCGTTGTCAGGGAAGAGCTGCGCGCTACGCTGGCATCCGGAAAAGGGGTTTTTCGCGGGTTCAAGGACACGCTCAAGCAGCATCCCGAAGCCGAACGGCTCTGGTTCAGGTTTAAGGAGCGGGAAATGCGTCGCGAGGTGTACACCTGGTACAACGAGCTTCGCGAGCGGTGGGGGCTCGAGCGCATTCCGGTCGACCTCGAGACGGAAACCGATAACCTGATAATCGCCGATTTTGATTTCGCCCGCGACTCGCTTTCTCACGAGCAGGCCCGGGAATACGCACACGACGCACGCGAGGAAGTGCTTGAAACCCTCTCGAGCGACGCCGAGCGGGCGCTCATGGAGGATTTCGAGCGAATCGACGACGACGACGAGCTGCATTCGATTACCGCTTCGACCCCCGAAGGCGACATTGTGGGCGTTGTCGGTGCGGTCGTTCATCGCGATCTCGCGCCGGCGGTCGCCGCGGTGAACGTGCTGTTCGTCGAGGAAGAGTACCGCGGCCTGGGCCTCGCCCGTGAGCTGCTCAATCGTCTTTTTGCTACCCTTAATAGTGAGAGTGTGCCGGCGGTGCACCTGGAATTGCCCGGGAACGCCGGCGTGATTCGTAACCTGCTCGACGCCTGGCGGGGAGAGGAAATAAGTCGTCGCTATCGCGTGGATATACGGCGTTGGAGCGACCGTCAGGTGTTCGAAGAATAGACGGGCGACTGCTGCGATCCTTTCCTTATAATTCGCACCTACGGAAAACACCAGAGTGGTGAACAGTAGCCGACACACGCGTGCCGGTTTATCCTCTGTCGAGCTCGGCGAGCCGTTTCTCCCGCGCTGCCGCGACCTCTTGGTGCATCTCGCTCAGCAGCGCCATGAGGCGGTCTACGGTAAACTGTTTCGGGTCCTCACCACCCGGGCAATCCTCTCGCGCTTGTTTGCGGAACTCTCGCGAGTCGAGAAGCTTGCCCGCCTTGTAGACCATCAGGTCCTCCTGAGGATAATCAAGGCTCATATCGCCGTTCGGGTTCACCAGCAGCAAATTCCCGGCTATCCCGATCGGGCAAATATAATCGAACTGCTTCATATAGCTGTCGATCTGCGGAAGTCCCCGGGCCGAGTCCGGTTTATCGGGGCGAAAACGCGTCCCAGCCGGGAACACGAGTATCATTCGACCGGAGTTCTTCTGCCGCACCATCTCGCGAAGCGCCGCCAGATTAATCGAGCGACTCCGCGCATGCTCGCGGGCGTATTCTTCGGGGTCGCTTATCGCCTGAAGGGCCCGCACCGGATAAATGACGATGCGGGTGAAGCTCTCGGCGAAGGCGCGAACGAGTTTGCTCTCCTCGTTCAGCTTCGCACCCGCCATGGCCACGATGTTCCGTGCTATCTCCTCGCCCTTTTCGCCCTTCTCCTGAAGCAGGTGAAACAAGCTCGGCAGATCAAAGTTACTATAGTGCTCGGAGACAATAAGACCGGTTTCTCCCGCCTGAGAACGCTCGTACAGCTCGCGAATGTTCTCAAAACCCAAAAGAGTACTGCCCGGCAGCATGAGCGACGCCACGACCTGGCTTACTATCTCTCGCGTGTCGTCGTTAGCAGGCTGATACACCGACTTGTGCGACACCGTTCCGCCGACCCTCGAACGTTTTTCGAGCAAAGGTACGTACTCGGCGAAAACATCCTTTATGGTTGGGCGCTGTTGCTGTGATTGTCCGTTATTAGCCACACGTGAAAGCGTAGGTGCACACGCGAACCCATGTCAAGCTTGCAACATACCGGTTGAAATGTCGTTCGCCTGGTAGGCTGGACGACCCTGCATCTATCGTTCACCATGGAAAAGCCGATGAATCGCGCGAAATCGCTTTTGCCCGCGATCGTTCTTCTCGTCTCCTGCGTCGCCGAGCGGCCGGACCCCTCGCTGTTGCGGCTCGACACCGATAGCGAAGCCCATGCAAGAACCCTACTCTCCTCGTTAACGCGGACTCCCGTGCTCGCGCCCGAAGAATCGGTGTTCCCCGGGCTGTTTGAAGTCTCCAAGGTCGATGTTTCCACGCTCGCTCTCACGGCCCGTGATCCGCTCGCCCTGAGTTCCGCACAGAGCTCGCAGCCCGCTCCGCCGTGGTACCGTGACGCGGATATCGCGACTCCGACTGTGCCCGCGGCCCGCGCCCGCCGCGCCCAGGCTCTCGCCGATCTGCTTACGATGGCGCTTTCTCACAACGATCCACCGCAGGCGCAAAGAGCCGGCCGCGCGAGATGCCGGGCCGAAGCGCGCCGCAACGCCTACAGGCTCTACTTTATCGATCGAGCCGCCGACGAGCGCCGCGGGCATGCACCCGCGGGCGCCGTAAGAGAACGCATCGACGTGGCAGGCGGAAGCGTCACCATAGCGCGTGCCGACGAAAGCGATCCCACCCTCCCGGCAAGCCGGGCCGAGATACAGAGGCGCCTCACGCACACCGCCTTCAGCCCGTGCTCGCTTGCCGAGACCGGTCCCTATCGGCGTAGCCCCGCAGATAACCCGCCGGAGAGCGCTTCCGCGGATTCCGGCCCCCTCTCGACGCTTCCCGCGCTTGTCGATATTCGCGTGGACGGCGAGCACTACGCGCGCCTCGCGCGCGCGGATACGGTACGCGGTGACACAGACGCAGGCGCGGGCGGTTCAGAAGCGGGAACCGACCCCGCCGCGGAAAGCGCGGGGGGTGCCTCCGCGCGCGCCCGCACGGCCGCCGAGGCCGAGGATGAGACCGCCGCTGCATCCGGTCGCCTCTACGCCGCCGGCACCCGCTATGACCTGCTCGTTGCCAACGCTAATTCCTCCGCCTTATCCGATTCCCGGATGCGGGCACGCGTGCTCGCCGAAGCTCGTCGTGCCGCTTCGGGCCTTCCTCCGCAGGCGCCGGATTCCTTCGAAACGGCGGAAGGTTCCGTCCGTCTCATCGAGCCGCCGCGAGCACCCCGAACCATGCACGCGCCCGACGCTGCCGCAAGGGCCATAGAAACGCTCGGTCTTGAAGTCGCGCGCCCCGCCGGCGCGTCCGCCGGCGACGGCAGCGAGGATCCCGCCGGCGCGTCTGCTGGCGACGGCAGCGAGGATCCCGCCGGCGCGTCCGCCGGGGGCCGCGGGGAGAATCCCGCCGGCGACGGCAGCGAGAGGGCCGACGGTGGCGCTCGCGCCTACCGCGACGCGTTGTTCTCGGGCGACTATGACCTCGCGCGCATATTCTGGGAGACCGAAAGCGCCCACGATAGCGAGGTGCTTCGCATGTTTCGCAGTTTCGACCCGCGCAACTACGCCTCGTTCACCGACGACAGCTTCGACGCACTATTCGAACACCGAGCCGCCCCGGGCAGGCGGTTCGGCGCAAGCGAAGCGGCACCAGGGGAGCCCGACAGGGCACCCGGGGAGCCACAGGCACCCGGCGAAAGCGAAGGAGCACCTGGGAAGCCACAGGCACCCCGGGTGCCTAAGAAGGCACCCGGGGTGCCTAAGAAGGCACCCGAAGTGCCGGGCGAAACCGCGTTCCGGTATCTCGAAGACAGCGGCGCGGTTACCGTCCTCGGGCGGGATCTGCACGAGGTCGAATGGCAGCTCTTTACCGATTCGCGGGATAAGTCGGCTGAGGCGATCGGACGGACCGTGAAATCGGGCCTTTGGCTCGATGCCTACGGGCAGCTGTGGTTCGCCCGGTAAGCGGTGGCCGGCCGCGGGAGCAATCGGCCGGATACGAGATCCGCCGGCGACCAAGCGTCCGGCAGCGGGAGGGAGCCTGCATTCAGAAATCGGCGCGTCAGCCGTCGAAGCGCGAAACGGTTCGCCCGGCGCGCGTGTAGGTGTTGCCGGTATTGCGCGCGTCGGCCCGGCGCCGTCCGTCGACCACGAAATGGTAGTAATGCGTACCCTCGCGCAGGCGAATCGATGTTTCGTATCGACCCGGCTCGACCTCCTCCATCGGGTACATGTAGGGGTCCCAGTTGTTGAAGCTTCCGGTCACATGTACGCGACTTCCCGGGGCGCCTTCGTAAACGAATTCGACGCGGTCGTCTGCGGTGCGGCGCGGCCCGTCGGGAATCGGACGCGGGCGGTCGGAAACATCAGCCACAGAAACTTCGAAATCCGTATCGAGACGGCGAGAGGCCGGGTTTTCGGGGTCGGTCAGCCATGTACCGTCGGTGACAAGCCGATACTCGACCTCTTCGAGGCCCTCGGGCAGCTCATAGATAAGAATATAGACATCGTTCCGGTTTCGCCTGAATATGTGGCGTTCGGCGAAGTCCTCGTGAGCGAATGCTGCCCCAACATAACGGAGCGGACGCTCCTCGTCGTAGCTCAACACCAGATGCTCGCCGACGCGAAACGGTTCGCGTGCCTCTTCGAGGGTACTCACTTGAATATGGAGATCGATGTTTGGTCCCTCATCCTGTGCCCCCGCCGGGAGTACGCCGAAAAGCGCCGCGAGCAGGAACAAGCTGCATGCTTCCGAAATCCACCTCATTCTGTTACCATTATCGGCCACGGCTAAATGCCGGTTAAAGAAATCGTTACGATTCTGGCGATTAGGCCGAAAATCGTAAACGAGCGCTCATGCCACGCATTGAAGATATTCAAAAATTCAATGACTCACTCGTCCGTCTTGCCGATGAACCGAGGATCGCCGCCACGAGAGGGGAGCAGGTCGAGCAGCCGCGCGCGGCCGAGGAGAATACCGAAGCCGGTGTCGGCCCCGACTCGCAGACGCGCACTCGCGGCCGCGAAAGCGAGCAGCAGGACGCCGAATCCGCCGAACGCGAGGGCGGACAGGAAGGCGAGTCGCCCGAAGACAGCGGCGGGCAAGAGACCGGCGCGGAGTCCGGCGAGGCCGGCGCTTCGGGCGGGGAGGCCGATGAGGGCATAGACGACGACCTGCGGGCACTCCTCGGCGGCATGGACGAAGACGAGCCGGACGAGGCAGGCGGGGCCGGCGAGGAAGCCGAGGAGGACCCGTTTGCCGGCATCGACTTTGACTTCGACGAGAGCGAAGGCGAAGAGCCCGGCGATGAGCCGAGCGAACCTGCCGCCGCCGAATCCGCGCAGACGCCGGAGCCGGGAGAAACCGAACCTGCCTCCGCCGAAGCGGCGCAGACGCCGGAGCCGGGAGGAACCGAACCTCCCACCGACGCCGACGAAGAGACCGGCCCGGATACCGACACCGAAACCGACGAAGACTTCGACCTCGACGCCGCGCTCGATGACCTGAACCTCGATGAGCCCGAGGACCGCTCCGCCGCCGGCCGGGAGGCGCGGTCGGGCGACGACGAAGGCGTCGACGTTGAGCAAGGCGAGCCGGCCGGGGACGCCGGGCAGGCCGGCGCCGGGCAGGGCGAGGAAAGCGGCGACGCCGGAGAGGAGGACTTCGGCGACATCGACTTTGGCCTCGAGGAGGAGGAGGGAAGCGCCGACGCCGGAGAGGAGGACTTCGGCGACATCGACTTTGGCCTCGAGGAGGAGGAAAGCGGCGACGCCGGGGAGGAGGACTTCGGCGACATAGATCCTGGGCTCGAGGAAGAACAAGCCACGGAATCCGGGGAAACAGACGAAGACGAAGATATTTTCGGCGCGGACGTCGACGAGGAGTTCTCCTTTACCGATGAAGAGCCCGAAGAAGTCGAAGCAGCGCCCCCCGCCGGCGCGAACGAGCCGGATGAAGAGCTCGGAACCGTGGGCGAATCCGAGACCGCTGAAGAAGAAGACGATTTCGATCTCGGTGATTTCGGAGATTTCGGCGAGGCATTAGAGGGCGAGGAAGAGTCCGCTGAAGAGTTCGACTTCGATGAAGAAGGCGTCGATCAGGATGATTTCGGCGATCTCGACGATTTTTCGCTCGGTGACTTCGGCGCTGAGTTCGGGGTTATCGAGGAAGGGGCGGAGAACGAAGAGGACCTGAACCCCGCGCTCGCTGTTCCGACCGAACGCCCGCAGAGTGAGGGGACCGACGAAGGCCCGGGCATTCACCTGAACGATACTAAGTTCAAGCACATCACCGAAACGCTTGACACATTACCGCTGAACCTTCGAATCGCTGTCGAGGAAGTACTCGGCGAGGGCGATTTTACCGAGGAGGAGGCAAAACCGCTCGTCGAGAAACTCGCTGCCGGCGCGCCGCCGAAGGAGATCGCGCGGGTTGCCGGCGGGCTTAAGGGAGAGCGAATTCGCCTGCCGCGGAATTATGAAGTCCGCCGCGGCGTGGTATTCGAAGACCAGAAACAGACCTTCGCCTGGCAACTTCGCCACCGGTATCTGCCGCTTGCTCGAAACATAACCATCGCCGCCGCGCTCGCAGTCGCCGCGGTGTGGCTCGCGGTCGCCTACGTGTATTCACCGCTGTACGCCCGCTACCTGTACTTGCAGGGACTCGAGGAGATCGAGTCTGATCGCTACACCGTTGGTAACGAGTTTTTCGACGACGCAAGGCAGGTCTGGGAGACCGAGCACTGGTACTATCGCTACGCGGATGCCTTCATCGAGCGCAGACAATACCGGCTCGCTCAGGAGAAGTTCGACGAGCTTCTCGAGCGCTTTCCCTTCGACCGGGAAGGCCTGCTTCGTTACGCGGACTTCGAGTCGGCGACGCTCGGCGATTACGAGAAGGCCGAAGAGCTCTACGAACGCGTTATCGAAATGGACACTACCGACTACGACGGGCTGCTCGGTAAGGCGGATAACTATCTGCGATGGGCGGACGTCGACTCCGACCGCTTCGAGGACGCGCGCGAGTTATACGCGCGGCTGCACGAGTTCTACGGCCAGACCGATGAGATTATGCAGCGGTTCATGCGCTACTTCGTGCGAACCGACAACTTCGGCGAGGTAGAACGCTTGGTCGAGTTTTTCGAGGAAGTTCGCACCGACGCAGAAGTACACCCTCGTATTTACTCGGAAGCCGCCGGGTACATGCTCGACTACGACGAAATAGAGTACGTGCGAGACATGCTCTCGCGTGTACTCGAAGATCATCCGAGATCACCCGAAGCGCACTACGAGCTCGCGCGCTTCTACGACGAAAGAGACGAGCGCGACAATCTCAGGCGTGCTCTCGAAAACGCGCGCTCGCTCTTCCCCGAGCACGAACCGCTGTCGCGACGGCGTATGGGTATGTACATAGACAGTCACACATTGACCGCCGAGTACTATGCCGATGGAGAGGAGTACCTGACCGCCGAACAGTACTACGCGGATGCCATCGACCTCTACGAAGATGCACTCGAGACCGGTCTCGTGGAGCCGCGGGAAATGTTCGGCCGTATGTACGCGGGGCTCGGCGACATCTACTACTACGAGAGCGCCGAGTACGAGGACGCGCGCCGGCAGTTCGAGACCGCCGAGGAGAACGAATATTCGAGCAACACCATGCGCTACCAGCTCGGCTGGATAGCCTACCGAAATGAGAACTACGGTGAGGCGATCGACCGGTTCGAAACCGTGGAGAACAGCCCGACCGCACGAAACATTCGATACGCGCTCGGGAACACGCACTATTACCGCGGCAACTACTTCGCCGCGCAAACATATCTGCAGGAGGTCGTCGAAATTATCCGGCAGGAACGCGAGAGAATCGGCTTTGAGTTCAACTTAGAAGAGCGCCCTGAGCACAGAAGGCTTATTGAGTACCGGATCATGGCGCACAACAACCTCGGCGTCGCATACCACCGCCGATTCGAGCAGGAAGAAGACCCCGACTTGCGCGGCGAGGCGCTCTACCACCTTACGAACTCCACCCAGGACGCTACCAATCTCGCGCGCGATCCGGAAACCGCCGAGCGCACCGACACCACCGACCTTGCTTACCTGAACCAGCAATACATTCTCTTCCCCGACCAGCCCTACACCCTGCGCATCTACCGCGAACTCCCGATGGACCTCGAGGATCAGGACTTCTTTCCGACGCAGCTGTAAAGCCCCGCGTTAGACCA
>JBKGYS010000025.1:0-23156 GCA_046545955.1 Spirochaetales bacterium
CCCCCGCGAGATAGACGCGACGAAGAGTCCGACAAACGGCGACCAGGAAATCCACCACGCCCAGTAGAACAACGTCCAGTCCTTCGTCCATCGAATCCCTTCGAAAGGACTCGCTTCCAGGCTCATTGCGAACAGGGATGCGCCGTAGTCACCCAGTGTGTCGGTGAAAATCTCCAGGCTGAACGCTGTCGGTCCGATGACAAGTACAAACCCCATTAAGACCAGCGCTACAAGAACGTTTGTTCGACTGAGAATCTGAATGCCCTTATCAAGCCCGGTCGAGCTCGATATGAGATACAACACCGTGACAACGGCAATAATCGTCATGGTAACAGTCGTAGTCTGGGGCAGGCCGAATACCGCGGTCAATCCGCTACCAATTTGAAGTGCGCCAAGGCCGAGTGACGTGGCCACACCGAAGACCGTAGCGAAAACCGCGAGAATATCTATCGAGCGGCCGATTACGCCGTTAATCTGGTTTCCAAAAAGGGGATAAAAACAGCTTGATATTAACGGAGGCATCCCGCGCCGGAAGGAGAAGTAGGCGATGCTAAGGCTCATGACGATATAAATCGCCCATGGGTGTATACCCCAGTGAAAAAAGCTGCGGGTCATTGCGAATGAGGCAGCATCCGCGCTACCTGCCTCCAGGTACTCGGGCGGTGCCCCGTAGTGGGATAAGGGTTCTGCGACACCCCAGAATATGAGCCCTATACCCATACCGGCGGCGAAAAGCATGCTGAACCACCCGAAGTACCCGTACTGAGGCTTTTCGTCGTCGCGCCCGAGTTTCAGTGATCCGTAGCGGCTGAACGCGATGTACAGGCAGAAAACGAGAAATCCGAGTGCGGACAGAAGATATGCCCAACCAGTCGACTCAATGACTTGCTCGTGTGCCGAGACCGTAACGCGCTCAAGCGCATCGGGTGCGATTATTCCAAGGCCGACAAGTACGGCAACGATTACGAGCGAGACTGTAAACACGGCGTTCCATTTCATAGCGAGTATCCTGTTCGGTCTCAATGGCCTTCGTTCGATTTCGGTTTCTACGCTCCCGGTGGAACAATCAGCACCGAGCACCTCGCGTTGGTTGTAACTCGTTCAGCCGTGGATCCGAGCACGCTCGAAAGTCCCGGATCGCCCTTCGACTTCCCAAGCACGATCGTACCGGCCGAATTCTTTCGCGCCTCACGCAGAATCCCACGAGATACATTGGTATCCTGAACCAGTCGAACTTCCACCGGTCTCCCCCGGCATTCGCTTGCCAGTCGCCGGAGATTCGCCAACGCCAAATCCTCGCGCTCAGTCTCGGCGACGGGGTCGGGTGCGCGCTCGCCGACGTGCACCAGATAACGCGGATAGTCGGTCAACGGTTCAGTGTTCAAATGGGAGATGACCGAGCGATCGGCACTGTGAAAGTCGGTAGCGTAAAGCATTCCGTCGAGCGTGGTGTCCTTAACCACGAGCACCGACACGTCGCTCAAACGGATCACATCGAGCGTGGTGCTGCCCACGAGGGCGCGCTGCAGCCAGTTTTTGGCCTTCCAACAGAAGGCGATAAGATCGCACCCGAGCTCTTCGCTCATTCGGGTAATAGTCAGAGCCGGAGACCCATGCGCATAGTGGATTTCCGGTGCGAAACCTTCTTCCTTGAATGTCTGCTCGATCGCCGCCATGCGTGCGGCTGTTTTCGTCGTGGAGGCGTCGGCTTGTACTTCGGGAGATGGGCGGTCGCCGACGTGGAGCAGCAGAATGTCGGTAATACCGAGCGTTCGCAATGCGCCGGAAAGCTTCGCCAGTTTGTGTTTCGGCTCACCGAAGTGAACCGGGATTAGAGCACGCGAAAGCATAGCATCTCCACCTCGTGCATGTCGTCCGCCGACCGACCGTAGAAAGCGAGCCGCGAGACCGGCCTTCGATACTCGACGCGCTTTCTGCCAAGGTCGACTTCGAGGAAACCCGGCATACGTGTACCGTCTAAAGTTCGCTCAGACGGGGAGGTTCGGCCCCGTGACGCGAGCAGGTTATGGCAGCGACCCGAGAGGCGAACGATAGCGCATGTTTCAACGTCGACTCGCTGAGACCCGATAGCGCACCCCGGTCCATGTAGCCTTCCCGGTCGAGCCATGTCAGGAGCGCTCCATGGAACGAATCTCCGGCTCCGACCGTATCCTTAATTCCCGCTGGGGGTGTTTCGGCAGGCACCGATACCCGCGCGGAACGGCTTCTGCCCTCCGAGCCGTCCGGTCCGCGTGTAACAACCGTTAGCGCCTGACCGAGGCGATCGACCTTGTCTACAGCCTGTTCGAGCGTATGCCCGGGGTAGAGCCACTCAAGATCGACGTCGCTGATTTTAACGATACCGGCAAGGCTGATAAGGCGTAGTACGCGCTCGCGGTGCACGGTTTCATCTGATACGAGCCCGGGCCGTATATTCGGATCGTATGCGATAACGCGCTCCTGCGAATTGGCGCGAACGAACTCTTCGATCGTACTTCCGGAAGGTTCAACCTGCAGAGAAATCGAGCCACACTGAATACAGCGCACATCGTTCGGCAATTCGTCCGGGAGGTGATCCGGAGAAAGGAGTCTGTCTGCCGAATCGTTCATGAAAAACGCGTATTCGGCGTCACCAGCATCTGTTTTTCGGACAAAGGCGAGCGTGGTCGGCTGGCTGTCGCGGTGCAGATAGTCGGTAACCACGTTATTGGTTTCAAGATGTCGGACCAGATCCTCGCCGAAAAAGTCGTTGCTCAACCTGGTCAGAAAGAGCGTGGGGTGGTCCAGCCTCCCACAGGTGACGGCTGTATTGAACGGACTGCCCCCCGGCCTTGGGACGTACGCCTGTGCTCCGTCGGCTGTGGTTGATGGTATGAAATCGATTAATGCTTCTCCGATACTTGCGATCATGGATAGTCCTCATCTCATGTATTGTTCGAGCTTCTCGATAGCTCCCGAAGCGTACCAATGAAGTCTCTTCTACGCCATGTACGATGCATACACCTTCCGAATCAAAGATGCGGATTTCCAAGCTGATCCGCAGCCATTGCTTTAGAAATGTGACTCGCTGCGTCGGCGGCATCGCGAAAAGCCTCCGAGAGTGTCGGGTGGGGGGCAACAACCCGGGCTACCTCATCGAGGGTAAGCCTGTTTGCGATGGCCATTGATGCCTGCCCTATTAATTCCGAAACACCGTGGCCCATCATGAACGCGCCGACGACGTATCCCTGTTCAGCCTCGGAAACAATTCGACACCAGCCACGCGAATCGGCGTGTTCGGAAAAATACCTGTTGTTCGTGGCGAGTGGGAGCAGGCTTGTTCGTGTTTCGATGCCGGCTCGTTCGGCTTCCGTCGCGTTGAGTCCACAACCTGCAAGCTCCGGCATCGTATATACGATCCAGGGCATGGCATTCATATCAAGGCGTTCGGTAGCGTTTCCAAACATACTGTCGGCGGCGACATCCGCCATGCGATAGGCGGCGTGGGCGAGCATGAGCTTGCCGGTGACGTCACCCGCCGCGTAAACCCCCTCGAGATTCGTCCGCATGCGGTCGTCTACCGCGATACCGGCGCCGTGCAATTCAATTCCATGCTCGACGAGTCCCTCGACCCTTGGCGTTCGTCCGACAACCTGTACGACGCAGTCGGTGGGAAGCGACGTTTCAACGGTGGCATCCTTGTAATAGACGGTATTTCCCGCAATTCGCGTCGGTTGCGCGTTCAGCATGAACGTAACCGTATCCATGGCCAGGCGCATCTGACGTCCCATATCTCCGCCGGCAAAGTTCAACACATCGCTCTGCGACTCCATTACCGTCACATCGCTGCCGAGCGTCGCGTACAGCCCCGCGATTTCCAGTCCGATATACCCGCCGCCGATGATGAGCATGCGTCTGGGAATCTCGGTCATATTGAACGCGCCGGTGCTTCCCATAACAGGTATACCAGCTTCCGATACATCCATGTCCAGCGACTGAAGTTTGCCTCCCGTGGCGATAAGAATGTTGGTCGCTGTATACGCAGCGTCGTTCACCGTCACGGTGCCGTAGCTGTGAAAACGGGCGTTTCCGTTCAGCACGTGGACGTCGTAACGGCGAAGTTGCGCCTCGATTCCGGTACGCATTCGGTCAACGGACTCATTTTTCCATTTATTGGCGCGGGCAAGACTGTAGGTGACCTCAGACGAACGTACCCCGAGATAGCCGGAATCGCGTGCGGTGCGATACGCATGCGCGGTATGAATGAGGGACTTCGCCGGTATGCATCCGTAATTCAGACAGACTCCGCCGAGCTTGTGCTCTTCGGCCAGCGCCACACGCGCACCGGCCCGCGCGGCGCGGATCGCCGCGCGATAGCCGGCCGGTCCACCGCCGATTACAAAGAGGTCATAATCGGCCTTCTTGCGCGACTCGGCGGAACCACGTCGTCCACGACCAAGCGAGAGCTCCTCTCGCATCATATCCTCGGTATGCAGGGAGACCCCCGGAGTACTCAGATCATCCTCGAGCGCTTCGCCGGGTTCACCGACAAGTGCAATCGGCGTACCCGATAGTATCTGCTCCCCTGGAGCAAAATAGAGTTGAACGATCTGTCCGTCGACGGTAGAAGGAACCTCGAGCGTGCCAGCCGCGGTTTCCACAGTACACAGAGTTTCACCGTTGCCTATAACATCGCCGACTTCGACCGCCCAATCGAGCAAAACCCCTTGTTCGCTTCCGTGCTGCTCGCCGCGAAATAGCACTTTGTCAATCATAGTCTCACTTTAGGCCCCGTACGCCGCTTTAAGCAAGTTCAAGGGGCGCACAATCGCAGCTGCGCACAATCGCAGCTGTTATCGGTCGTAGGCTAAGGGTAGTCGAGAAATGTCTGTCGCAACAGCACCATGGACCGTGGGCCGACGCTGCCTGAGAAACACCCCGGCGCGTCGTCCGAGGGCATACCGTCTGTCTCCCACGTGTCGATCATCGGCTCCCAGCACGTGCCTGCGTCCTCCTCCGGCAATACAAACTCTACCGAAAGATGACTTGCATTAATGAGCAACATGAACGTATCGTCACTCTCCTGCTCGCCATGCTCGGTAAGGTGAATAAGGCCGGCTTCGCCGCTGATCCGTATGGCCATCGCCTGCGCGTAGGGGTCTGCCCAGTCGCTTTCGGTCATTTCCTCGCCGTCGGGTCGCAACCACGTCACATCCTTGACCTCGGTGCCGGGAATAACGGTGCCGTGAAAGTAGCGGTTGCGGTGAAAAACGATGTGTTCGTGCCGAATTCGAACGAGCGCTCTCACAAAATCTACCATTTCGCGGTTACGCTCGTAGTCGGTCCAGTCGAGCCAGCTTATTTCATTGTCCTGACAGTAGGCGTTGTTGTTTCCCATCTGGCTGTTCGCAAACTCATCTCCCGAGAGTATCATCGGGGTGCCCGAAGAAAGCAGCAGCGTGGTCATGAAGTTGCGCGTCTGGCGCCCTCGCAGATCCAGAATATCCTGATCGGTGGTCGGCCCCTCGGTGCCGCAATTCCAGCTGTGGTTCTCGTCGCTACCGTCGGCGTTGTCCTCGCCGTTATCGATATTGTGCTTCTGGTTATAGCTGACCAGATCGCTGAGCGTGAAACCGTCGTGTGCGGTTATGAAATTCAGACTCGACCACGTACGCCGGCCGCGCTTATTGAAGATGTCCGCGGATCCGGAGAATCTGCCGGCGAACTCCGGCAGCTGTCCGGGATCACCTTTCCAGAACCGCCGCATGCAGTCGCGGTACTTGTCGTTCCACTCCGACCAGCCGGGTTGAAAGTTACCCACCTGATAGCCCCCAATACCGGTATCCCAGGGCTCGGCGATGAGCTTCACGGTTCCGAGCACCGGATCCTGCGCTACCGCGTCGAGGAAGCCGGCGTGCTCGTCGTATTCGCCTCCGACGCGGGCAAGTGTGGTCGCCAGATCGAAGCGAAATCCATCTACTCCCATATATTCGACCCAGTAGCGCAGCGAGTCCATGACCATGCTCAGGACCTTGGGGTGACGAAGCTCCAGCGCGTTACCCGTCCCGGTGAAATCGTTGTAATACCGCGGTTCTTCATCCATAAGATAATAGTAGGAGCGATTATCGATACCACGGAACGAAAGCGTAGGGCCGAGGTGGTTGCCTTCTGCGGTGTGGTTGTACACCACGTCGAGGAAAACCTCCACATCGTTGTCGTGCATACGCTGGACGAAGCTCTTGAACATATCTATATCGTTCTCGTCGTCGAGATATCCCGGATTCGGCGCGAAAAAGCCGATCGAGTTGTATCCCCAGTAATTGCTCGCTCCGCGCTCTACGAGGTGGCGGTCCTGAACGAACGCGTGAACCGGGAGGAGCTCGATCGCCGTCACACCGAGCTGCCCGAGATAATCGGTAACCGGTTTTGTGGCGAGTGCGCCGAATGTACCGCGGAGGGTTTCGGGTACCTCGGGGTGCAACATGGTGTACCCGCGGGTATGCATTTCGTACACAATGGTCTCGTGCCAGGGGTGGGCTTCCATGGGACGGCCCCATGTGAACGCCGGATCGATTACCTGGCATTTCGGCATAAACGGCGCAGAATCGCGCGTATCGTACGATAGATCCTCATCGGCGTCGCCGACCGTGTATCCGAACAGAGAATCGTCCCAAACAAGTTCCCCGGCGAGCGCCTTCGCGTACGGATCAATCATAAGTTTATTTGGATTGAAGCGATGTCCTTCTTCGGGAGCATACGGACCGTGGACTCGGTATCCGTACAACTGCCCCGGGCGTATGTCCGGCAGATACACGTGCCAGACTTCGTGGGTGAACTCGGGTAATTCTATGCGTGCGGTTTCGGTTATACCGTCGGCCTCGAACAGGCAAAGCTCCACGCGCTCAGCGTGAGCGGAGAACAGAGCGAAGTTGGTGCCGGATCCGTCCCACGTAGCCCCGAGCGGGCTCGCCGATCCCGGCCATATTCTGAATTCCTGCATTATCACCACAGGATAGCACTTACGCTTCGGTCAATCATACAGGCGCTGCCGGATTCTACGTTTTTCGTCCGCTCCGGCCGGCGAGCTGACCACAGGCCGCATCGATGTCCTGGCCGCCCGAGTGTCGGACCGTTACGGTAACGCCGGCCTCGGCGAGCTTCGCTGCGAAACGGTTGGTAACCGTCCGGTCGGAGGCGGTGAATGGAATTCCCACAACGGGATTGTATTCAATAAGATTGACTTTGCACGGCAGACCCTGCGCGAAGCGTACGAGTCTCCGTGCCGCCTCATCGCTGTCGTTGTGGCCGGCGAGCAGCAGGTACTCCAGCGTCACCCTCGTTCCATGAATCCCATGCCAGTGTTTCACCGCGTCGGACAGGGCCTCGAGGGGGTACTCGCGCGCGCTACTCATGAGATTTCGCCTGAGCGGGTCTGTCGCTGCGTGGAGCGAGAGGGCCAGGTTGATGGCAAGTCCCTCCTCGGCGAGTCGCTTCATCTGCGGTGCGAGTCCCGCGGTCGAAAGCGTTATCCGTTTCGCGGAGAAGCCGAATCCGGTCTCCGAAGTCAGAACGCGCATCGAACGGACAACTTCGTCATAGTTGGACAGCGGCTCGCCCATTCCCATATAGACGATATTCGAAAGCGGTTGTCCGTAGGTATCGAGCGCACGTTGTCCGAGATCATCGACCTGGTCTGTGATTTCCCCGGCGCTCAGGTTACGACGCATGGGTATGCGGGCGGTTGCGCAGAACGCGCATCGAAGCGAGCAGCCGACCTGGGACGATACGCACGCAGTCAGTCGTCGGCTCCCCGTCGAGGATTCGTCGGACTCGCCGCCGGGAATCAGTACGCCCTCCACGATTTCCCCGTCGTGAAGCCGGTAGCCGACCTTGATGCTCCCGTCGGCGCTACGCTGAATGTCGTCGGCGAGCGCGGAGCGAATGCTATAACGTTCGGAAAGATACGCACGAAGCGATTTAGGGACGTTCAGCATCTCATCGAAGCCTTTCGCGTGATGCTTCCACAGCCATTCGGCGATCTGCCTGCCGCGGAACCCCCGGTGACCCAGGCCTCTGCACAGCTCGATCAGTTCTTCTTCGGTAAACGCGCGGATGTCGCCCGCGGCTGTTTCCTCGCTACTCATACGTACCCGCTCATTAGATCCGCTTTCAAAGGTCATCGACCACAATTTTGTATATATCCTCGAGCTTGTAAATGCGGCGGTAGAACTCGTCGTAATCGACGTCGGGGGGCACATAAATCGTATATCGAAGCTGAGTGCTGCGTTTCTCGCGCGATCGTTGAATGGCAACGGTTCGAACGCTGATTCCGAAGTCGTCGAGTATTGACTGCACATCGCTGCTTTCGAGGCTTTCCGTGCGCGCATGGACGGAGAGCTGTTTGAGAATGCGCTTGGGAACGTATCGTTTTTCGACTCGACCGAGCACAAACAGCGTTCCAAGGGTAAATACGGTGCCGATTCCGGCGACAAGATAGAGGCCCGCGCCGATTGAAAGACCGAGCGCGGCAACAATCCAGATCGACGCTGCGGTGGTCAGTCCGCGGATATCCCCACCGAGACGTAAAATAGCACCGCCGCCGAGGAAGCCGATTCCCGATACGACCTGCGCTGCGATTCGCCCCGGGTCACCCCCGCCGTAGGTTCCGTCGCCTTCTTCGAACGGCACGCTCAACGAGAGAATCATCAGAATGGATGCCCCGACACCGATTAAGATATGTGTTCTGAGTCCGGCAGGCTGATTGTTAAACTCGCGTTCGGCTCCGATCGCTCCGCTCAAGACAAACGAAACCGCGAGCCGTAAAATAAGCTCGAACGTGGCGACTGGGATTTCCGGCGAGAGTATACTTTGTAGCTCCATAATGTATCCTAACCAAAATCTAACACAACGAATTGTCGTTGCTCAGGCGTAGCTTGCGGGAATTTTGCCGGCGTCCGGTGACCGGTTGGGGCGGACATGGAAACGTGTCCGGCGAATGTGGCATAGTATACGGCCATGGAGCGTATGCGTAAGTCCCTTTCGGGGGCATGGTGTCCGGCGGCACTTCTTGTGGTAGTCTTCTTCTCCGGTCTTGCTCCGGTCGGCGCCGAGGAGAACGACAGCGTCGGCCCAACCGGTCACGCCGAACAAACCCACCGTGTCTCCTCCCGGGAAGCTCCCCCCGACCAGGGGATGAGCGGAGAAGGGTTGACCGCTGAGATGCTTGTCGCAGGAAATGTCGGCACGGAGTCGATGTTCGGTACAGACGGCACCTATAGCGAATACGGACTGTCGCTTCACTACGACTCCCCGGATAGCGCTTTTTTTGGTTCGGCTGATTTTCGAGCGCTCGGCGACGACCGGTACGGGGTTTCCCACGCCTTTCTCGATAGTCCGGTTTATTTCCTGATCCGCGAAGCCGGGATAGGGTTCGCCGGAGAACCGCTTTCAGCCCGGGCCGGCAGATTTCCGCACAGAGATGTCGTGGACAGTCCCTACGCTCTGTTTGTGTCCAGCCGTGAACATCCCGCGTTCTTGTACGAACTCGATTACGAGGGCGAGTGGCTTCGGTTTCTGACTCGTTCTGTCGAGCTCTCGCGCAACAGCGTGCTCGACTACCCGGATAAGAGTCTCGTTTTCCAGACCGTCGCGGTAACCCGGCCGAACTGGGAGTTCGGGTTCCAGGACGCAACGGTGGCGGTTCCGATTCGAGCCGAACAGATCGAAGACGTCTACGCCGAAGACGGGGATGGGTCCGGAGAAGTCGTTGTCGAGCGTATCCGCCGCAGCGACGGAAGCGGTCCGGTGTTTGTGCCTGAGCTTTTTTTCAGTCCGCTCCCCGGGTATCTGACGCAGTACATTATCGGGGCCCAGGAGCCGGAGGAAGGCAGGCCGTGGGGACAGGAGATTAACTACAAGAGTCTTATGGGGTTTTACGGGGTGCTGGACGGGCACGCGCGCGGGACTCCCTGGGAGGTGGAAGCGCAAATTCTCGTCGACGATTTCAACGCAAACGCGGTGTTTAACCCCGACGATAGTCAGAACCCCTTCATGGGCGCCTGGATGCTCTCCGGGCTTTTCGAGACCGATTACGGGCGATTTCGTCTGTCGCACGCGGGGTCTCTTATGTATACCTTTCAGACATCGCAAGACCGACGCTACAGCTATACCTATTATCCGGATACAAAGTTTCCACGCAACGGCCGAATGCAGACCATCGATTACCGCGACAACTATTTCGGGCTTTACCTTGGCGAGAACACCTTGGCTTTCCGGCTCGACTGGGACGACCAGTACGCAGCGCCCGAGAGGCTTGGGAACAACATCGATCTAAATGCAACGGTTGAATACACCGCTTCAGGCAGCAAGAGCCCGGCTAATCAGTGGGGGGACTTCGACAGCTGGCGGGATCTCGAAGGCGCCGGAAGCGGTACCGGGGCGTTCAGCAGTACCAGGCTTCTCGACGAGTCACCGCTCGAGCACGGGCTTTCGTTTTCGCTCGGGGCGGCGCTTTCAAGGCCGTTAGGCGCGGGCGCGCTTACACTCGGGTTGACCGGCGATTTCGGCGCCTGGTTTAACGTACTCGAGCGGGATACCGCCGATGACGGGGGAATGGATTTGTATCGTCCGTCCGATAGCACCTATGTCGAGAGCCGGGTCGGCGCGTTCGCCCGCGTGGCGTTCGACTGGTAACAACACCCCGGAGGTTGTGATATCGTCACCCGTATGAGCGCGGTTTCAAGGTTCTGTGCAGCGTTTGTATTGTTGCTCCTGCCGGCGTCCGCTGTAGCAGGAGATGGTGGGGACGGCACGCGCGTACCGTTCGAGACCATCATGCAGGGCTCCTACGCCGAGCGGCGAAGTTCGGGTGAGGAAGTTGTGCGTTCACAGGGCGAATACGAGAGAATCTGGCGACAGACCCAAAGCGGCAGCTCGTCCGAGCCGGATGTGGAACGCGGAGCGACCGAGGTGGACTTTGACCGCGAAATGGTAATAGCGGTTTTCATGGGACAGCAGAACAGCGGCGGATACGCGGTGGAGGTGGACGAAATCCTCCTCGAAGAGCGCGGTGTAACCGTGTATTACCGTGAACGCAGCCCCGGCGCCGGCGATGCAACGACGCAGGCGCTTACGAGTCCCTATCACCTTGTCCGGCTTCCACGCCTGTCCCGGGATATCCGCTTCTCGCGGCGGAACTGACCAAAGAAGCGACCGTTGCACTCCTGCCTGGATCCGGGGTGATCGCGCGACGGCCCGGTGGTAAAAGCAAGGCGCGATGTCGGACCGACCGGCCCTCTCGGCACTGTCTGCGCCGTCGCGATTTGTCGTTTGACAGCATAGGTGATTCCAGTATAATAACGACCAATTGCGGAGTGCCGGAAATCCCGGCGGTTCTTTGATATACCGCGTCCGCGGGCTCTATCGGTGAAAGGCGTGCGTGAGCGTTGTAGGTTCCTGCGCTTCGGAGGTGGAGAACTCCAGAGTGGTTTTTCCATCCGGAGGCGGTGGGAATGCAGAACGTTCGTGCATAATCTGGAGCGGAGAATTTTTGGGGGTTAGGGCGCGCCGAAATGGCTGCTCGAGCGCCCGTTCCAGATTCGGGCTTACAACCCATTGGCCTCCTGGTGATAAACACGCTTCCGTGCCTAGAACGCGGCGGCGTGCACCTGTAGGCGACCTCGGGGAGGTAGATGGAATGCAGATCACCGATATTCGCATACGTAACGTAGCAGCCGAGGGAAAACTTCGGGCGTACGTTACGGTTACGTTTGACGACTGTTTCGTGGTACACAACGTAAAGGTTATCGAGGGTAAAACCGGAATCTTTATTGCAATGCCCAGTCGGAAGACAAAGGCCGGAGAATATAAGGACGTCGCGCATCCGATTCATTCGGATTTTCGCAACGACCTTCAGCGGCAAATTCTCGACGCCTACTACGCTTCCGAGGGACAGGGTGCCGACAGCGCGCAAGCCGACGCTGAATCGGAACAGGACCACGAAACAGTTGTCCAGTTCGCGGACGAACAGGCGTAAGAAACGTCGCGGTTTTCGTCACTCCGCCGGTGGGACGTGGGCAAGCGGTTAAGCCACCGGGTTTTGATCCCGGTATTCGCAGGTTCGAATCCTGCCGTCCCAGCAACCGATTTGACGAACCGGCGGATACAGTCCATAGGACCACTCGCCGGAGCGCAGTCGCCGAAGCGGCGCTTGAACGCTGCTTCGGTCGATATAATTCTTGAAGAATGCGTATTCGCACCAGCGTTAAGGAGTACTGACACACATGGAAGCCAAATCGCTCACAGCCGAGATTCGCGAGGCGCGAAAGAAGGGAGCTGCCCGAAAACTACGAAGGCAGGGCCGTATTCCTGCCGTCGTGTACGGTCACGAGGAATCTATACCCGTTTCGATCGATGCTCAGGAGTTCACTCGCGAGTTCAAACATATCTCCGAGAGTACAATCATTACACTCGAAGCCGGCGAAAAGACGTTCGACGTCCTTATTAAGGATTACCAGGTCGACGTCCTCAAAAATCGGGTGCTTCACCTCGATTTCTTTGAAATTACCGCCGGACAGTCGCTTACGACCCACGTTCCGGTGCACGTCCATGGGTCGCCGGTCGGCGAGCGCGAGGGTGGTATTCTCGAGCATCCGCTTTACGAAGTTGAAATCGAATGTCTTCCGAAGAACATTCCGGAAGATCTCAAGGTTGATGTTTCGAATCTCGGAATCGGGGATTCCATTCATGTCTCAGACATAGCCGTCCCCGAAGGTGTGAAAATTCTCACCAGCGAGGATCAGATTGTCGCGCTGGTCTCCGCGCCGCAGGCAGCAGAAGAGCCTGCTGAAGGCGAGGAAGAAGAAGGTGCACAGGCCGGCGGCGAAGCCTCCGAAGCAGTCGACGAGGAACAGTCCGAGGATTAGGCAGCAGGAACGCCAATGGGATACACCGTGCTTTGTCTCGGAAATCCAGGTTCTCGCTATCGACAAACCCGGCATAATGCCGGGTTTTTTGTTGCGCAGTCGCTCTCGAAACGGCTCGGAAAATCGCTGCGCCGGCCCTTTTTCGCGAATTACCGGTATTTTAAAAGCGGCGAAATGGTATTGGTAACACCGCTTACCTATATGAATCGAAGCGGGGAGGTTATACCCGCCCTCGACCGGCGATTTCCTTCGTATCGCGAGCCGGTTATCGTCGTGTTCGACCAGATGGACTTGCCGCCGGGTAGCGTTCGGCTCAAACGCAACGGGGGCGCCGGTGGACACCGTGGCGTGCACAGTGTCATGCAGTATTCGTCCGATCGTGAGTGGTACAAGCTCGCCGTCGGGATCGGTCGGCCCCGCGGGGGGCAGGCTGTTACCGACCATGTTCTTTCGGAACCGGAGCCGGAGGAACGCGATGCGCTGTATTCCGCATGCGAGAAAGCCGGGTCGGTACTGCTTCGCTTTGCAACAGAAAATCCCGCGGATATCATGAGCGAAGTCAACCGCCGTGTTTCGAAGCCGTAAGATAGCCCACGAGCGAAGAGTTCTCGCAACCTGTGCTCGATCGTGCCGAAGAATCGGGGTCGCCTCCGGTCGGTTTGTGGTAGCGGTTTCCGGTGGCCCGGACTCGCTATCGCTTGCTGATCTTCTCTACCGGTTATCAGGAGATCTTGATCTCGAACTCGTGCTCGCCTACGTCGATCACCGGCTTCGGGGGCCAAAAGCCTCTCGCGGCGAGCGTCGCGTTATATCGCGGTTTGCCCGCGAACGCGGTTTAGCGCTCGACGTCAGGGAGCTTTCCCGGGCGCACACCCTCGAAGACCGGGATGGCCTTGAGGCCGCGGCGAGGACCCGCCGCTACAGAAAGCTCTTCGAAGCGGTTTCCGAACACGACGCCGGCGGGCTCATTGTCGCTCACCACCTGAGCGATCAAGTCGAAACGGTGCTTATGCGTCTTGTTGCGGGCACCACGGTGGAAGGCGCGGCCGGCATGCGTGAGCGCAGCGTGCGCGAGGGAACAGCGATACTCAGACCGCTGTTGGGTATCGCGGGTGCCGACCTCCGCCGGTACGCGAAGTATCGCCGCTTGCGACCGGTTTTCGATCGCACGAATCGGGATCGATACAGACTACGAAGCCGAATCCGCATAGACCTTCTTCCCGTAATTGCCCGCGTTCGCGCGGGCGCGCTCGAGTCGATCGCCCGTAGTGCGGCGTCCATGGCCGAAGAGTCGGATGCGCTTGCGATGGTCACCGCTGAACGGGACCCGTTTGTGAGTGCGTCGCCGGCCGGGAGGCGAGCACCGGCGCTGTTCGCGGACCGTCGCGCGTTTTTCTCGTTACCCGTCGCGCTGCGCTTGCGGTCGTTGCACCGGGCGGTGAGCAGCGTGTCGAGCGCTCCGGATTATCGCATTCCGAGGCGTTTTTTCGAACCATTACTCGGTGACGACGCGTATTCCTCGCGCGCGAGGGTCGCGGTCGGCTATGGAGTAGAGCTGCTTCTCGATGGCGAGCGGTTGTGGGTAGTGCGGCCGAACGTTGTTCCGGGAGCCAAAACACAGTATCTTGAAGTGGTAGACGTCGAAGGTCGAGTACTTCGTGCACGCTTGCCCGAGCCGTTTTCCGACGTTCGAGTCTCGATCGCGTCGACCGCCGACCGTCCACTGGCCTCCATCGCCTACCCGTTTGGGAAGTCGGAGGAACCGTGCCACCAAGACGGCCGGGGGCGAAGCGAACAGGTGTGTTTCTCGTGTATCCTGCCTGTTCGCGCGCGGCCTGCGACGCCCGGTGACGGGACGGCTTTCGGTTTTACGCGAGGCGGATTCAAACGCGCCATGCAAGCCGACGGTCGCGCACGAATGGTGCTCGCCGACAATGCGGGTAATCGCGCCTTGCTGGTCCGGCATTCTGCCGACCGTATCGTGCTCCTGGAGGGGCCGCAAGCTTCGACCGGAATGCCGGTGTGCCTATGTTTCGATGTCCGTTGCGACAGGTTCGAGAGAGGAGCGAGCGAGCATGAGCCAGAAAGATGACGGTCGACCGAGCGCGAAGATGATTGCGCTTTTTGTGGTTATGGTCGGCATTATGATCGTGATAGTTGCAATCACCGGCGCGGACCGTGGCGAGCCGGTTGCGTATTCGCGATTTGTCGAATACGTCCAAGACGGGGCGGTGCAGAGGGTAGAGATCTACGAGCAGGACCGGATTCGGGGCGTGCTCATCGACGAGGGGAGCCGCGAAATACACTTCACCACTCACATTGCCTACGAAGACAGAGAGTTAATGGAGTTGCTTCGCGAGCACGACGTAGAGGTAATCGCCGAGCGTACCGCGCCGGTCTGGAGTCTTGTACGATCCTTCCTTCCGTGGCTTCTCGTACTCGTCGTCGTGGTGTATTTGTTTCGCTCGGTTCAGGCTCGCGGGGCGGGTAGTCTGAGCTTTACCAGGAGTAACGCCAGGTCTCTTGCCGAAGGGCATCCGAAAATCGGGTTTGCCGATGTGGCGGGTCACGCTGAAGCAAAAACCGACTTACAGGAGGTCGTTGACTTTTTGAGGAATCCTTCGCGCTTTTCGCGCATCGGTGCGAGGATTCCCAAGGGCGTGCTGCTTGTCGGGATGCCGGGTACCGGCAAGACGCTTCTTGCGAGAGCCGTGGCGGGCGAAGCCGGCGTGAATTTCTTCCATATAAGCGGTAGCGATTTTGTGGAAATGTACGTTGGCGTCGGCGCGAGCCGGGTACGAGATCTCTTCGGTCAAGGCAGGAAAAGCGCCCCTTGTATCCTGTTCATCGACGAACTCGACGCTGTAGGTCGGGCCAGAGGCGGTGGGTACGGCGGCGGGCACGACGAGCGCGAGCAGACGTTGAATCAGCTTCTCGTGGAAATGGACGGCTTTGAGGCTTCCGAGGGCGTTGTCGTTCTTGCGGCGACCAATCGTCCCGACGTACTCGATCCGGCGTTATTGCGGCCGGGCAGGTTCGACCGGCAGGTCTATTTCGACATGCCCGACAAGCAGGAGCGACGCGCGATTCTCGAAATCCACGCAAAAGGCGTCATGTTGGCGAGTGATGTCGATCTTGACCAAGTTGCTCGATCGACTTCCGGTGCTTCCGGAGCCGACCTTTCGAACCTCGTCAACGAAGCGGCGCTTTTCGCCGCGAGGCAGAATAAGGAGCTTGTTGAGCAAAGCGATTTCGAGGAGGCTCGCGACCGCATGCTCATGGGTGTTGCGAGGCGGAGCAAACTTGTTTCCGAGGCGGACCGGCGTATGACCGCGTATCATGAAGCGGGACACGCGCTCCTGCACTATTTCCTTCCGAATACCGACCCGCTCCACAAAGTTACGATTGTACCCCGGGGTCAGGCGCTCGGGGTCGCCGTTTCGCTTCCACAAAACGACGTGTACAGTTATTCGGTCGGATATCTTAAAGACAGGATCAAAATTGCATACGGCGGGTATATCGCCGAAACTCTAGTGTATGGGCAAACGTCGACCGGAACCCAGAACGATTTGAAACAGGCGACCGAGCTCGCTCGCCGAATGGTCTGTGAATGGGGGATGAGCGAGATTGGTCCGATATCCTTCGGTACCGAGGAAGCATCGGTGTCTTTCGAGAGCGACCGTGCTCGGTGGAAACGGTACTCCGATCAGACGGCACAACGGATCGATGAGCAGATTAATGAGATTCTTACCGATTGCTTTAACGACGCGAAACAGACTCTCGTTGCACGGCGTGAAGACCTCGACCGGCTCGCCGAGACGCTCGTTCAAAAGGAAACCCTCAGCGATGCAGAGGTTCGCGAGCTTATCGGCTGAGTCGTTCGTATCTCGTGCTGCGCTCGTCGCTGTCTTCGTTCTCGTGTCGACCGTGGCCGCAGTCGGTCAGTCCGAACAGCTGTCACGACTGTATGCTCGCGAGGCCTACGTTGCGCTCGGTATAGATCCTGAAGAAGCGGTTCGGCTCGCCGACGTGTCGCTTTCCTATGACCAGGAGAACGCCGACGCGCTCCACGCCCGAGCGGCTGCCCACGCACGGGAGCAGCGCACGCGCTACCGAGCTGTCGACGATCTCGATCGGGCTGTGAATCTCGGAGGGTTTCGCGAAACATCGTCGCGCGAGGCCCACTTGTTGCTCGCCAGGCTACAGGTTGACTCGGGACGCCCCGGCGAGGCGCTCGATGCGCTCGATCGGGTTCTCGAGGCGGATCCGTTCGACGCAGACGCTCTGGTATTGCAGCTGCGCGCGCTTCGGGAGAGCGGTCGGCTCGATGAGGCCTTCGCGCTGGCGAGCGAGGCCGATCTGCTTTACCCCGACGATCCGCGAGTACTCGATGAGCTACTGAGACTCGATCCCGCCCCGGGGTACGAACAGCTTCGACGTCTCGAGGAGGCGCCGAGACCCGACGACGGTCGCTGGCTGCGCGCGGTACTCTATTACGCCGAACACGCGGCGGAGGATGCGGACCGAAGGCGCGCTGTTTCGCTGTACCGGGAGTACGGAGGTGACGATCCTGCGATCTATCTGTATGACGATTCAACCGACGACGAGGAACGGGTTGAACGATTCTTCGACGACGGCGGTGGGGAAGACATCAACCTGATCCAGGAATTATACGACGAGCTCGGGGAGACCGGAAGGGCGTTGCTCGAAGAAGAGTTTGAGGCGTACACCGGTGAGCTTGTCATTGACCGGCACCGGCGTGGACTCTACGAGCAGGAGTTTATGTTCGAAGGCGGTGCAATCGCGCGTTGGCGTATCGATGAAGACGTGAACGGGAGAGCCGAGATGGTACTTCGCTTCGACCCGGAAACGGGCGAGCCGGTGTCGGTATCGCGGGGGACCGCCGAAGAGGCGATAACGCTTCGCTACCGAAGGTATCCGCAAGTGGCGTATGCCGACATCGGGGACGAGCGGCTGTTTCTCCGTCCCGGAGCGGTCGAGTACCGGATTCTATCGTCCGCGGAGCCGTGGTTCGAGCAACGGCCGGATGTGTTTTTCGACTACGCCCTTTCATCGGATACTCCGCCGCTTTCGCGCGATATACTGTTACCCGATGCGTACCTCGTACAACGGGTCGACGGAGATCGGGTCGAACGCGCGACGCGTCTGCGCAACGGTATTCCTGTCCTCGAGAGTAGTGATACCCTTAGGGACGGAAACGTAGACACCGTGCGCTACTTCGAGGATGGGCAGGTCAGGCGCGCCGTACGCGACCCGACCGGTGACGGAGTGTTCTCGGTGTTCGAAGAATACGAAAACGGCGTACTTTCTCGCACGGGATACGACAGCAATCGGGATGGCACCTATGAGTTTATTGAAAGCTACGAGAACGGACGAAGCGTTGAGTGGGATACTCCGATCGGCGAGGCCGACAGCCCGGGCGACGGCCTCGTGGATATCCGGTATATCGAGTTCGACGACTCGACGAGTCGAACGGAGTTTCTGCGGTTTCTCGACCCGCCGGTCAGCGTGCGGATCGACCGGGTATGGACGGTTCCGAGACCGCTTCGCTGATAAAGACGGGCCCGGTGCACGCTCCTGGGCTGCGCTCGCGGCGGTTGTCCTTGTAATTGTTGTGTCCGGATGTGCGACCTCGCCGAGTTCCGATGCTGCTCTTTCCAATCGTGAGGACGTGGTTGAGCGGGACATCAGAAGCAGGATCGATGACAACAATGCCTCCGGAGCTCTGCAACGCCTTTCGGGACTCGGGCCTGATGTACTGCCGGAGGAGACATTCGAGGGCTTGTGGCGTGACGCCCGCGAAGGGCTTCAGTCCGAGTTCGATGATTTCCTCGACGAAAGGGACTGGGAGTCTGCCGTGGCCCGCTACCGGTCCCTGCGGACGCTCTCGAGGGTCGACTCCCGCAGCGGCGACGAGGCCGCGCTCGAGGAGAGCGCTGCGGAAGAATGGGACCTGAATCGGCTTTATATAGCCTGGGCGGATCAATATCGCGAAGACGATAACTTCGCAGCCGCGCTGAATCTTTTTATTAAAGCTCCGCGGTTTCGCGAAAGCCCGATCGAGGATCTTGAAGCGTACGGGGAGCTCGCAGTCGAGCAGAACCATCGGTTTGCGGTCTCCGAGATTACCCGCGTTCTCGAAGAACGCGAGGCTGATGTTCCCTCAGACTTTCGAGATTACCTCGATTCCTCGACGCAAGTGTCTGATATGCTCTCGGGGACAGCAACGGTGGAGGTCGACCGCGGTATTCGTATCCGCGGCGGTGTCGGACGGCGCGAACGGACGCTTGGTAGTGCCTTTTTTATCGACCGGAAGGGGCATATGCTCACGAACTACCACGTAGTTCGCCCGATGGTAGATCCCGAGCACGACGGATACGCGAGGCTTTTTATTCGTACTTCCCAAAACCCCGGCCGGCGAGTTCCGGCACGCGTGGTCGGCCACGATGAGGCGCTCGATATGGCGCTGATCAAGGCGGAGGTCGACCCGGCGTATGTGTTCTCGGTCACCGATATCCGCCGTATCAGTCCTGGCTCGACCGTATATGCGATGGGCACTCCCGCGGCCGGCGAGTCGCCGGGTGAGCTTTCAAGCTCGATTACGTCGGGGATCATCTCGGGAACCGGCCGACGGTTTCTGCAGATCGGTGAGGCCATACAGGTGGATGCGGCGCTGAATCCCGGTAACAGCGGTGGTCCGCTCGTAAACGAGTCGGGTGAGCTCGTCGGCGTCGCATTCGCCGGAATTCCCCAATTCGAGAATGTAAACTTTGCGGTTCCGAGTCTCTGGATTCAACATATAGTCCCAAGACTTTTCGATGGTGATAAGGTTGCTCACCCATGGCTCGGAGCGTCGGTGAATGAGCGTGGTGGCGAGCTCGAAATAACCTACGTCCTGCCGGGCTCGCCGGCACACGAAACCGGGCTTGAGGTCGGAGACGAAATTGAGCGTATCGATGGAGTGGAGGTCAATTCGCTCGCCGAGGCTCAGGAGCTGCTCTTGTCGTTGCAGCGTGATTCGCTTCTCGAGGTCGAGTGGGAGCGGGATGGGGAAGGTCGCTCAGGGCTCGTATCGGTTGATCGTCGCCCCGACAGTCCGATACTCGAGGCGGTCGAGCGCGATGTCGAAACGGCGGTAATCGCGCCGCTTTTCGGCATGACGGTCAACGAGTTATCCCGGGGAGTTTTCGGCAGGGATTATGTGGTAGACCGGGTGTTTTCCGGTGGAATAGCCGATGAGACCGGGCTTTCTCCGCAGGATCCGTTTCGACTGCACGATCTTGTTATCGATGAAGATGAAGGAATCGCGGTGCTTGAGATTTCCGTGCGGCAGCGGCGCGCGGGTTTCATAACGCAGGGAATACAGCTCGCGAATTACCTCCAAAGCAGTGACTTTATTTAGGAGGTTCAATGGCGGACAAAGAAAAAGGCGAAGAAGGGTCGGATACGTCCCAGACTTCCGGCAAGGGTGTGCCGGATGTAAAAGTTGTTTCACCGGGGAGCCACATTACGGTTGACCAGGTTCAGCGGCTGAAATCCGAGATACTTTCTGCGTTTGGCCAGTCTACTGTCGTTAGCGTGCCACTTTCGAATGTGGAACGGATTGACCTCGCGGGTGTACATTTGCTCTACGGTGCAAAACGGGAGGCGGCTAAACAAGGTAAGACCTTTCGTATAACCGGAACCTTACAGCAGCATGTAGGGGAAATGCTTGTAGCCTCCGGCTTCTGCCGTAGTGTACCGGCAAATGCGAATGAGCTTGCAGACCAGCTGCTTGAGTTTGAGCCGAGACCGGTACGGCCTTCAGGCGGTGACGATCAGGGGTCATAGGGACTTTTGGAACAATTTAAAGAAGCGTTTAAGGAAGAGGCTCACGAGCTTCTGAATAAACTCGAGTCCACCTTGCTCGAGCTCGAGCAGAATCCATCGGACAACGATGCGCTGTTATCGCTGTTCCGGACAATGCACACGATCAAAGGATCGGCTGCAATGTTCGGTTTCGACCATACAAGCTCTTTCGCGCATACGCTCGAGAATTGCCTCGACGACGTTAAGGGCGGGCGTGTGCCTTTTACCGCCGATCTCGCCGACTTGACGCTGAAAGCACGGGATCACATCTATTCCTTGTTAGAGTTCAACGGAGACCCGGATGATGCTGCCGTGGCCCGGTCAAAGCAAATAGAATCCGATTTTGTTCAGGCCGCGGACGCGTTAAGACCGGTTCGCGAGGCTGCGCCGGATCAATCAGCGTCAGCCGAAGGTTCAAGTGCCGACACTCGAGTTCGGTCCGGTTACGAACAAGCGACGATGAGAACTTATCGCATCGAGTTCCGTCCGCAACCGGACATTTACAAGGACGGTACAAATCCGCTTCTTCTGCTCAACGAGCTTGCCGGTCTCGGCCTGTTCGGAGCGGTACCCCACCTCGACCGCATCCCTCCGCTCAGTGAGATGAATCCCGAGGTCTGCAGTGTCTCCTGGACCATGTTTCTTACGACCGAGCAACCGCAGTCCGCTGTCGAGGACGTATTCATGTTCGTCGAGGACAGCGCGAAGGTAGTAATCGAGGAAATCGAAAACCTCGAAGAAGCCACAGAGTCTAACGACGCGGGCTACAAGCGGGTTGGCCAGATACTTGCAGAGCGTGGAATTATCGATGCAATGCAGGCTGAGCGAGCGGCCGCGGGTCAGGTGCGGATCGGTGAGCGCCTTGTCGAACAGGGAGTGCCGCAGAGCGAGGTGGATGCCGCGCTACTTGAACAGCAGCACGTGCGAAAAAGCCGAGAGCGGTTTCAGTCGGAGCTTTCCTCGTCCACCATACGAGTCGACTCCGAGAAACTCGACGGTCTCGTGGATCTTGTCGGCGAACTCGTCACGCTTCAGGCAAGGCTTACGAGCAGCGCGCAGAAGAGCAACGAGCCGGATGTTGTCACAATAGCCGAGGGGCTCGAGCGGCTCGTTGACGAGCTACGCGACCGAACGATGACCATTCGCATGGTTCCGGTTGGAAGCACGTTCAGCAAATTCCGCCGGCTCGTACGCGACCTCTCCGAGAGTCTTGGCAAGAAGGTCAATCTTGCAACCGAAGGCGGTGAAACGGAATTGGATAAGACGGTTATCGAACGATTGAATGAGCCGCTCGTTCATATCGTTCGTAACGCGGTGGACCATGGTATAGAATCACCCGGCCAGCGTAAGAATACGGGTAAAGACGAGACCGGCACGGTGCTCCTTCGGGCATCACACCAGGGCGCGAATGTTGTAATAGACGTTGTCGATGACGGAAAGGGTCTCGACGGCGAAAAGCTGCGCGAGAAGGCGCGGGAACGCGGGATTCAGGTCGACGAAGTGGACGAAAACGACATCTACCGCGTTATTTTCGCGAGCGGTTTTTCCACCGCCGATTCGGTCAGCGAAGTCAGCGGTCGGGGAGTCGGTATGGATGTTGTTCGCCGACAGGTCGAAGCCCTCGGAGGGAGCGTTCGGATCGACAGCACGCCCGGCTCGGGGACCACAATTTCCCTGCTTATTCCGTTGACACTTGCTATTATAGATGGACTGCTCGTGCGAGTGGCAAACGGGCATTACGTGTTTCCTCTCAGTTCGGTGTCCGAGTGTATCGAATTCACCCGTTCCGAGGTGGACGCTTCCAAGGGCCAATACATCCGCAATCGTGGGCACCTTCTCCCCTTCGCCTACATGCGGGACGTGTTCGGACTCGGGGGTACACGTCCCGAGCACGAGCAGATGGTTGTCGTCCACGGACAGAACGGCGATATAGGGTTCATTGTTGACACGGTCCTCGGTGACCATCAGACGGTAATTAAAGACCTCGGCAGACTGTTCCGGCACATCGACGGGGTCTCCGGTGCTACGATTCTCGGTGACGGATCGGTCGCGCTTGTCTGCGATATTGCGCGGCTCCAGCGTGTCGTGCATACCGAGTACGGCTCCGGGCGCTCACCCCGACGAAACGGTCCCGATGACGATCGGGTCAACAATTAGAAGAAGAACTAAAAGACAAAGAGGACGGGTAAATATCAGTGCAGCTCAGCGACCGGCAGTTTAAGCAGCTATCAGGCTATATCGAAGACAGTTTCGGCATTCGCATGCCTCCTACCAAGCGAGTAATGCTCGAAAGTCGTCTGCATAAACGGCTGCGTGCACTGGGTATGGATAGTTACAAAGACTATCTCGCACACGTGTTCGAATCCCCGGAAGGGGAAAACGAGT
>JBKGYS010000026.1:0-23063 GCA_046545955.1 Spirochaetales bacterium
CATCGGCCCACTAGCCCCTCAAGCTAGCGCGTCTACCAATTCCGCCACTGCCGCAAGAGTTGATCGCTGTGCGATTGTTCGCGGAGGATAGCCTATCGCCGCTGGATCTGTCAACTGCGCATCCCGCGGAGCAGGCCAACTGCGCACCGCGTCGCAGAGCAGGCAAACCGCGCACCCTTAAACGGTAACGTCACGTCGGGTCGGCTAAACAATTTGGAAACTACCGCGGCTTCAGGTATAAACAAACAGGAACTGTCGCTGCCGGCTTCGTCCACCACTACCTCGTAAGATCTCTACGCGGGTTTAACACGTCACGGTCGGTGGAACTCGAAAGACTCGGCCCTGCTCCGATACGGTGGTCAGAAGCACAAATTATTGCGCGCGATGAAGAAACTTGTATTGGAAAACAGCAATTACGGCGCTATACTTTGCACGTAGGGTTAGGAAGGTATTCAGTAAGGAGTCGCCTGTATGATTCGTTTTGGGTTTCGCGAACACTCAGCCATAGCGCTGCCGTATGATCTACGGCATAGTCTCGAGCAGTCGGGAGTCCTGGAAGTCTTCGAGAGTCGCCCGGCCAGCGAGCAGCATCGCGATTTGGTCTGGCTTGCGTCCGGAACCGACCGCGAAGCGCGAATCGACCGAATCGTTTGGAATATGCTGCGATCTAAGCGGTACAACCACGATCGACTGACAGCCGGGTTCGCGGGTCCGCGAACAACCGGCTGAAATCGGCCATGCGGCCTCGATTCGGCTAGGTCCGCGTTGCCGCAGGTGAGTCCGCGCTCGGGTGAGCGGCCGCTGTACGAAGGGATTCCAGATTTTCCCGCAAGTTTCGCATTCTGCGGATCGATCGGAGTCCGCCGTGTTCAATGTCGGTTCGGAGCGCTTCGGGCATTCTTCCGCCGAAGTAGATCGGGAAGTCGGCACCGAGGTTTTTGCGCACTTTCAGCAGCTCGGAAAGAATGCTCGTATTGTAGTGTTCGGAGTTTGCTGCGATGACGACGGCATCCGCCGGCGCGCTCCGAACTGCTTCGATAATCTGCTCCCCCGGAACAGAGGTGCCGAGAGAGATCGGATGCCATCCGGCTGCCTGCGCGAAGATCGCAGAGGCTACGCTTCCGATATCCGAGGTCTGCCCGAGCGGAGAGGCAATTATTACCTTCGGCAGTTCGGATTGGCCCGGCGTCGGCCCGGCAATGTTCGATAGAAACGTCCGGATACAACATACTGCAAAGCGCACGTGAACCGCAGTCGCGTTTCCGTAGCTTTGTTTACGCTCGAGTTCTCGAACTAACGGGAATACAAACCCGTCGACCATTTCCAGCGGTCCGTAGGCGATGGACGCTCGTTCGAGTTCCAGCCAGAGCCGGGTGTCTTCGAAGCTAAGCGCCGAATCGCAGGCAGCTTCGGCCGACGGCTCGGGACATATGTCTTGCGGTCGCGCGCTGCTCAACTGGTCGACCTGAAGTCGCAAGTCCTCGATTCGTCGGTTCGCGATGTCTCCAATACGCAAGCCCTGGTCGACGAGTATGGAAAGCAGTACGAGCTTTTCAAGTAATACCCCCGAATATACACGCCGTCCTTTGCTGTCCCGATCCGGGCGTATACCTGAATAGCGGCGCTCCCACGCTCTCAACGTCTCGCTGCGTATTCCTGTCTTCTGAACAACCAGTTTCATAGGGTAGTGCAATAAAACCTCCATTTGTACAGGTTTTGTACAGGATAAAGCCCATACTCGCTTAAGCATATCATTGACCGTAAACTATCGCGAGCCTCATCTTAGTTGGAGAAAATTAATTACTTGGAGGGTATTAATGGACGCCGAAGTGTTCTCCCTATCGGTTGAGGCATTTGAGCTCGTTCAGCACGTTCTCACGGTTGGATACGCTGCTATGGGCGCTGCGCTGCTTTACTTCATTCTCACGAAGAACGATAACGCGCCGCAGTACCGCATGTCGTCGGTTCTATCGGTCGTTGTCATGGTTTCCGCGTTTATCCTGCTGTTTCAACAGCAGCAGAGCTGGGCGGCAGCGTACACGTTCGATGGAGACGAGTATGTCCTTCGTGACGGAGCCGAGTTGTTTACGAACGGCTATCGGTACCTGAACTGGCTCATCGATGTTCCTCACCTGCTGATCCAGATACTGTTTGTGGCATCGATTGTCGGAGCAGCCCGCTATCGGTACGTCGCGAAGTTCGCGACAGCCGGCGGTCTCATGGTTATTACCGGGTATATCGGACAGTTTTATGAGCCCGGGCGTCTGAACGCGGACGTCGTTGCGTGGCTCGTATGGGGTACGATTTCCACCATCTTCTTCATTTGGGTACTCGTCCTCATCACTCAGGTTATTCGCCAGGGCAAGGCCAACATGGCCGGATCGAAGGCGAAGGGCCTCTTTGGAGCGATCCTGCCGCTCTTCTTCATCTCCTGGATGCTTTATCCCGGCGCATATCTTTTCCCGATTCTCATGGAATGGGGTGTTGCCGAGTACGAGTTCACCATTGTCGCGCAGCAGATGACCTATACGATCGCGGATATAACATCCAAGATCTTCTACGGCGTCATGCTGAACATTTCCTCGACGATTCTCAGTGAAGAACAGGGGTACAAGCCCACCGTTTGAGGCAGTTATCTTTCTGTCAGGCCGGCGCCCGCGATAAGCTGGTGCCGGCCTCTTTTTGGTTCCACCGGTATTTTGGAAGTTTTTCGCAAGAGGATTTTTCGCAAGAGGAATGGAGGTGAGGGGACGCGTGCGATCGATCGTAATAGTTGGTGCCGGGGCGGCAGGGCTGTCCGTTGCATACTATCTTTCTACGCTCAATCAGCAGATCGATTTCACGTGTACGCTCATCGATCCGGACACGAAAGAAGAGAACGACCGAACGTGGGCGTTCTGGGGTGGACCATTTGAGTTCGATCATCTCGTAAAGAAAAGATGGAATTATGTCGATATTCTGACCTCCCAACGGCGGGTGCGCCGGGAATCGGCGGGTTACCGATTCATTCCCGCGGACCGGTTCTACGCCGCGTGTCTCGACCGCATTCGCAACGACTCGCGGTTCACCTTCCTGAGAGCTCGCGCTGAGCGAATCGAAAGCGAGGCGGATCGCTGCACGGTCACATACCGCTCCTTCGACGGGGCGGCAGGAGCTCTACAGTCGTCCGAGCAACGCACGCTTAGTGCCGACTACGTTGTCGACTCGGTATTCGGGTCCGGACTCCGTGTGAGCGGCGAAGCCTACGACCGCGCTCGAGCGCATCTGCGCCAGTCGTTTGTCGGTTGGGAGGTACAGACGCGGGTTGCCCAGTGGGATTGTGATGTGGCGACGCTTATGGACTTCTCGGAGAGAGGTAGCGACTTTGCGCTGGAGTTTCACTACGTGTTGCCCGATAGCCCGACCCGCGCGCTCTGTGAGTACACGACCGTAGATGAAGCGGTTCCCGACCAGGACTATCTCGAAGAGCAGCTCGAGCGGTATCTCGATAGCACCATCGGCGCAGGCGGATGGAGCATTGTTCGTCGCGAGAAGGGAACCATTCCCTTGTTCGAGCGCACCGAGCCGGTTTTTGACGGGCGGGTAGTGTACGCAGGGGTTTCAAGCGGTGCCGCTCGGCCCTCGACAGGGTATGCGTTCCGGTCGATCGTGGAACAGGCGAAGGATATCGCGGAGACGCTCGCGGCAACGCCAGGAACCGATCGTGCCGGTACTCGCGGGGTTCAGCGGCTGCCCCACGCACGCAGCCGACCGCGCTTCTACGATCGGGTGTTTCTCGAGCTGTTACGCAGAGACTCGTCGGTCATGCCTGGGGCACTGTGTTCTATGTTTGCGGGTAACAGCGGTGAGCGCGTTTTCCGGTTTCTCGCCGGACGTTCGACTCTGGCCGATGAGGCGCGCATTGTGTGGTCGCTTCCCTGGCCGCCGTTCCTTCGCGCGCTCGCGCGCCTGGGCGGGGTTCGACGGGCACACTCGAGGCAAGCGGCTCCCGCGATGCACTCCAATGTTGGAAATAGCTAATGAGGAGGAAACGTGGATTCTATGACTTTTCGGGACACACCTGTTCACGCGACGGTGCTGGCAATTACTTCGTTGTTCGTTCTTCTGAGTCTTTTGCAGTTCGAATCTCTCGCGTCGATACAGTATGCGCTTCTCGCCGTGGGGACGATTGCAATAGGCATCCCGCACGGGGCGACCGATAACCTCCTGTACGTGCGGCTTGTCAGCGGCCGTGAGTCGATTCGCTTCTACGCGGTGTATCTGCTTATCGCCGTCGCGTACGGACTGTTCTGGCTTGTGGCGCCGATTACCTCGCTTGTGTTGTTCCTGCTGATTTCGGTGTATCACTTCGGCCAGTCGAATCTCTTTTATACCGATGTTCCTGAAAACCGGGGTGTCAAGAAGCTCATGTATCTACCGTGGGGAGCATTCAATCTCGCAGCGCCTTTGCTGTTTCGCTACGAAGAAGCGGCACCGGTGATAGAGTTTCTCATAGGGTTCCACCCGTTCACCGTCGAGACGGCGCACGCGATCGCCCCGGTGGTCACCGGTGTACTGCTTTTGATAAACGTCGCGATTCTCGGTGTGCTATATCTCACTGGGCGAATGGGTGCGGCGAGCTTCGGTAAAGAGCTTTTAGCATTTGTGCTATTGACCGCGTTGTACGCGACCGCGCCGCTGTACGTGTCGTTTATCGTGTATTGGGCGTTCTGGCACTCGCTGAACTCGGCGATCGAGATAGCGTCAACGTGGAAAGGGCTTCGTGCCACACGGCAGCTCGCACGGTTCTATCGCGCGGCAATGCCCTTGTCGCTGGTAACCTTTGCGGGAATGGCGCTTATTTTTCTTGCCGCCGGGGTGTACGGCTCGATGGAGGCGCTGATCGGCACGTTTTTCGTGATAATCGCGGCGATTACGCTGCCGCATACCGTTGTTATGGAGCATCTCTACCGGAGTCGCGAGCAGGCATCAACCTGAAAAAAAGACCCGCCTCCTACGGGGCGGGTCACTATGGCGGTGAGGCTTTATTGTCGGCGACGCAACGTACGCGCGTGTGATTTAAAACTCACCGCGTTCTTCCATAATCTGCTGCGCGATTTCGTTTAATTCCTGAGCAAGGTCGGGATTCTGAGGGATCCCCTGCGCGAGCGTGTTAAAGCGATCGACGCTTAATTCACGGTCGGAGACAGCCTGCTCCATGTCTTCGGCAGCGCCCATCTCGATTTCTTCGATCGTTTCGAGCGCCTGATCGTAGGCTGCCTGTTCATCGTCGGAAATATCGATATCCTGTTCCTCTCCTCCCGGCTGTGCGCCCATCGTGGTCCCCTGGTAGATCTCCTGGAAGCGCTCGATGCTCAGGTCCGAATCCTCGATTACGCCTTGAACTTCCGTTTGCGCGTCCTGTTGGATAAACTGCACGTCGACGAGCGCTTCGGCGAACTGTTCGAGTTCCCCGTCCTCGAGATCAAGTTCCGGCGCTTCCTGCATTTGCGGCATACCCGGTCCCTGCTGGGCAGGACCCATCTGAGCTACGGCAAGTCCTGCTGCGAGCACGCTTATTACGGTTGCAATTGCTGCAATTCTAGTCATTCTCACGGTTTACTCCTTGTCCCGATATTGCGGGAACACACCTCGAACGTCTCATATTAGCTGTTTTGTATCAATCCGCCGGGAAGGGTGTATAAAGATTGTGTCAAGACGCGCCGGCTGCCGTCAGCGAGAGGCCCACACCGCGGTCATAACGCACACCGGGGTATCATCGAGGAGCACGCTGTGGAGGGTCCGTTCGCGGCCGGCGTCGGCGTGGTGATCGCATACAATCCTGACCGCGTCCGCGAGGCCGCACTCCCGAAGGAAGTTCACCGATAGTTCGCGAGGGGTGTGGGTATCCATCCAGTCGTCGGGTAGCCCGTTTAACATCCACTCGACGTAGCGCGCGTTGTTTACGTGACGCTGAGCGTCAAGGTCGCTGTATCGCGCGGTAAGTTCGTAGCCGGCGGCGTTGGCCGCGGTCGGCGGCTCGACCTTGGGCGGCGCCGCGTCGTAGTTGCCGGGATTAGTCGGAATACGACGTCGTTCGACCACGGGACCGGGCTTTCGCGGCTTGCGGTTTTCCCCGTCGATGACGAGCCAGGCGCTGTTCGCTCGCAGCAGCTCGCGCTCGTCGTCGTCGTAGAGGCAGAACTCACGCAGGGCAAACAGCCGGTGGGTGCCCGTCGGCCACGTCTCGAGCCTTACGGTTTCCCCCCATTTCGGCATCCGCGTAATGTGGACATCGAGGCGGGAAAGCACCCACAGCAGGGACTCGCGGTCGAGGTGCGAGTAGCCGAGGCCAAGCGCTTCGGCGTGGCGCCATGCGCTGTCCTGTAGCATTTCGAGGATGCCGTGCGGATAGGCGTGCCCGGTCATATCCGCCCAGTAGGAGCTTACCTCGTACACATCGTGCCAGACCGGTGGTCCGGCGGGCAGTCCGGTATGTCCGCTGTCCGATCCGGGCGCGTCGGCCGGCGTACGCGTCGGCGTTTCGCCGCCGCCGCCGCCGGGAGGCGCTCCCGCGCCGGGCGAGGGGCTTTCGACCACCCCGGTGTGTTCCTCGTCGGCTCGCGCGCGGGAAGCGCCCGTCTGCGAAGCCCTGTCCGCGTCGCCGTCTGTCGACATCAGCCTGTACCTCCTAAAAGGCTTTCGAGCTCTTCGACGCGCCCGCGGAAGACCTTCATTGCGGTCTCGATCGGCTCGGGCGATTCCATATCGACGCCCGCAAGGCGAAGGCTTTCGATCGGAAAGCGCGAACCGCCGGATTTCAGGAACGCAAAGTAATCGTCGAGTTCCTGCCGGCCGCCTTCGAGTACACGCTGTGCGAGGCTGATCGCGGCGCTTATGCCGGTTGCGTACTTGTACACGTAAAACGCGCGGTAGAAGTGCGGGATGCGAAGGCCCTCGAGGTCGCCCATCTCGTCGATAACCGCATCGGGTCCGAAGAACTTCTCCTGCAGACCGCGGTAGGTGTTTCGGATGCTGTCGACGGTAAGCGGGGTGCCTTCCTCGACCATGGTGTGGGCGACGTGTTCGAACTCGGCGAACATGGTCTGCCGGAACAGCGTCGCGACCATGTCGTCGACGTGCTTGTTCACGAGGTAGGTGCGCATGCGCTCGTCGTCGGCGTGCTCGATCATAGCTTTGAGAAGCAGCTGCTCGTTAAAGGTCGATGCCACCTCCGCTTCGAATATGGTGTAGCTGTAGTGCGGGAACGGGTTGTGCCGCGCGGAGTACCAGGAGTGCATGCTGTGCCCGCCTTCGTGAGCGAGGGTAAATACGTCGCGAAGCACGTCTTCTTTGTAGTTCATGAGAATGTAGGGGTCGCCCTCGTAGCTTCCCGCGCTGAACGCCCCGCTTCGTTTACCCTTGTTTTCGTAGCGGTCGACCCAGCCACCCAGAAGGCCGTTTCTCAAGGTCGATGTATACTCCTCGCCGAGGGGCGCGAGCGCATCGGTAACGCGGTCGACGGCCTGCTCGTAGGTGTGGTGCACGGTAAGATCGGGAACGAGCGGGGTGTAGGTGTCGTAGAGGCGAAAATCGGGAAGATCGAGGGTACGCTTTCGCAGCGCGTAATAGCGGTGCAGGGTGTCGAGATTGTTGTTCACGGTCTCGACGAGGTTGTCGTAGACGCGCTCGGGAACATCGTCGGGAAAGAGCGCGGCGGCCCGGCTGTTTTCGAACCCCCGGGCGCGGGATTTATAGACGTCGAGCTGGACGCTGCCCGAGTACAGCGAGGCGAGCGTGTTCTGGTGCGCTTCATAGACACGGTAGAACTGGGTAAAAGCGCGTTCCCTGACGTCGCGGTTCGGGTTGAGCATGAAACTTGACAGCGTGGACTGGCTCAAGGGCTTGGGGCCTTCGGGGGTATCCACCGAGCCGAAGTCGAAATCGACGTCGGTGAGCGCCGAGAAGGTTTTCGAGGCGGTCTGATTCGCCTCGCTCTGCATGGCGAGCAAGCGCTCCTCGGCTTCGCTCAAGATATGCGGCTTCATGCGGATAAGCTTGTTCAATTGTACCCGATAGTCGGCGAGCCGCTGGTCTTCCATGAAGCCTTCGAGCGTTTCGGTATCGATCGAGTGAATCTCCGGCTCTACAAAGCTTTGCGCGGTATTCGCATCGCTCGAGGCCTTAGCGAAGCGCGCGAGCCGTTCCTGGTTTTTCGAGTCGCCGGCGTCCTCCGAGTGGCGAAGGTGCGCGTAGTAGCCGAGGCGTTCGCCGAGCATTTCTACCTTCGAGAGAAAAGCGAGGCAGTCGTGCAGGTGTCCCGCCGACTTTGAAAGTGTCCCCTTGTATTCGGGGATCTTCTCTACCATCGTGTTGAACTCGGCAAGCCCCTGTTCCCAGGCTTCATCGTCTTTGAAAAGTTTCGAGAGGTCCCATGCGTGTTCGCTTCTCACCTGTTGCCGTGCTGGAATTTCCTGCGCTGCGGTATTCGCCATGATCGGTTTTTTCTCCTGATGGATTCTATGTGCTGCGCTAACAGTAGGCACCCTTGTATGCGGCCGTCAAGAACGCGCGATGCGCCGGCGTGCGGGAATCCCCGCGCATCGCGAGCGCTCGGCGGTGATCGACGCTGTTCACCGCAGCATGGAGCCGAGCGCCGAAAGAAGCGCGCGCGTTGCCTTTCCGCGATGACTGATGCGGTGTTTCTCCTCGTCTGAGAGATCCGCTACGCACACACCGCGGTCGGGAAGAAAGAAAACGGGATCGTAGCCAAAGCCACCGCCGCCGCGCGACGGCCGGGTAGCGATTTCCCCGTAGAGCCTGTCCTCGACGCTAACCACCCTTCCATCGGCGAGAATCGCCACCATGCAGCAGGTATAGTAGGCGCTGCGGTCGGTCGCGTTGCGCATCTTTTCGAGCAGAAGGTCATTCTGCTCGGCCGAGGTCAGCTTGCGCCCCTCGCGTGGTTGCCCGAAGCGGGCGCTGTAGATGCCGGGAGCTCCGTCGAGGGCAGATACGCAAACACCGGAGTCGTCGGCGATAACCGCGTCAATTGCGTAGGCGTGGAACTGTTCTTTTGTCAGCTCGTCTGCAAGCGTTTGTGCCTTCCCGAGTGCGTTTTCGAGAAATGTGGACCCGGTTTCCTCGAATTCGCCCGAGAGCGTGAACTCGTCCTTGGTCCGTAGCGTGTGCGGGCGGGCTATATCCTGCATCTCCCGCTTTTTATGCTCGTTGGCGGTGTTAAGAAGAAGTGTGAGCGACATGCCGCCGATCGTAGCCCAATCGGCGGCGCGTGTGAATGCCGGTTTAGGGGCGGCTATACGCTTTGCCGGCCCGCCGGTTTGCCGGTACCGGAGCCTGCTGCTTGTCTGCGGTGATCGATCAGGGACGAGCTGAGCACCTGTCTCGCGCGAGCAATCCCGCTGTCGACCGTTCCCTTGGGAACGTGGAGCAATTCGGCTATGTCGTAGTTACTCGGGCGAAGGTTCGTATGCCCGGCTTCATGCGATGCCTTGCGGTAAGCACAAGACAGATTCCGTATCAAGCTACGTAACTCGTTTTTCCGCTCGGGTTCTGCCTCTGTGACAAGGCGCTCCTGAGCGTCTCTGAGGCGGCTGTAAAGGGTTTCCTGTCGCGTGCGCAGCCGTGACAGCCTTTTTCGACGTTTTGTTGTTTTTCCGCTCAGGATTTCTCTTGATTCGGCAAGCCATTCGTAGCTGACGCCGCACAAGCGGGCAACCGATGGAAGCTTGAGATCATCGACATCGCAGATGGCTTTAAGGCAGAAGAACAGAAGACCCTTATTGCGTGCGTTGAACTCACGGAGTTTTCGGTACGGCGACTGCGGCAGTTGGCTCGAGGGGACTTCCAGAGCCGATTTCAGCGTGATGGAGGCGTTGTAGGCCGCAGCCGGCTCCTCGGCGTATGCGTCTTCGTTAATATCCTGCCAGACATACGGATCAACTTCGCGCGCACTTCGCGTTTGGAGCGTCTTCTCGTGTCGGAGAAAAGACTTCAGTCTCCATCGCAGGCAGACATTCAGGTATCCCTCGAACGCTACAGTCTCGCGCCTGTATCGCTCGATAAGCGACTCGATCCGCGGCATCATATAAATCAGAAAGTTGCCGCATACGTCGGAGTCGAGCCTGCGGCGCGCTTTGGGATAATCGTAGATCAGTAGGTACAGCCGGGCTCGTATCTCCTCGAATCCGGTGCCGGTTTCTTTGTACCGCATGATTGCCCGTGTCAATTCGCTCATCGATGGCCCCCTTTCTCTTTGGTAACTCGATGAAATGCGAAAACCATGCCAGGAATTGTATTCGGTTTGCCATTCGCCTTAAGACCATCCTTTCGGATGAAGCGGGCTCGGGCCGATGGTGCACGGCGGAAACGCGCCGGGCCTCAGCGCGATGCCGGGCCCGAAGGTATGACAAGGCGCTGCCGGGGGGTCTACCGTGAATCGGTGGCGGAGATTTACATTGGTTTACAAAAAAGCCGGTTAATGCTGTATCAACGACGTAAGATTCACCGAGAGCGAATTTCTACGTGCCGCTATCGGTTGAATGCTATGCACTTGAAAGTCGTTCTCGGCCACTCGAATCGCCGAGTGTCTATTCGAATTGCGGAGCGAGTGCTTCAACCAGTTTCGGAATCAGCGTGTCCGGCGTGCCCTCGGCGAGGAACCCGGCCGCGTTTTTGTGCCCACCACCACCAAACTGCTCGGCGACCCGAGAGACGTCGATCCGGGAGTACGATCTGAGGCTTCCTGTACACTTCTCGGGCGACTCCTGCCTCAGCAGAATAAGGGCTTCGCAAGTTTCTATGGAGAATGCAAGCTGATAGAAGGCATCCGAGTCGCGGTTTTCCTTGCCTACGGCGTTGGTGTCCTCTGCCGTTTCCCAGCTTATCAGCAGCCTGTTATCGAAGTATCCGGACAAACGCGAGAGGAGGGTGCCGATAAGTCGTCGCGACTCAAGTGTTCTGCCACCGAACATCCTTGCATAGGCGCCCTTTGGTGAGGCGCCGTAACCCGAGAGCCTCGCAACGCCGTGAAACGCAAAGCCCTGCTCGGGCGCCAGGTGGCGGAAGAATCCGGTATCCGTGGAAAATCCGAACAGAAGAAGGTTCGCTTCGTCTTCGGTAGGCGGGATTCCGGCGGCTTCCATGATCAACTGGACAAGGTATGTGGTCGAAGGAGACTCCGGAACCACCCAACGCTCATCTCCGAATGTGCCTCCGGTGTAGTGGTGGTCTATGACCAGCACCCGGTGATCGGTAATCTGCTCTTTCAGAGCGCCGATGCGAGCCGCAGAGGAGCAGTCGAGCACCACAATCGGGATCGTGGTATTGCGTTGAACGTGTCCCGGTACCTCCTGCTTGAACTCGTCGGCGAAATGCTTAATTTCACGTCGGTCAAATGGACCAACATTGCAGTGATTCACCCTGGTTCCCCGGCGCTCGAGTGCGCTGCCGAGCGCAAGCGAGGAGGCGACGCAATCGCCGTCGGGTTCCTCGTGCGTACAAATACACACTTCGCTCGCCCCAAAAAGGCTTTCCACGAGTTTGGAAGGAGGTGTCGGCTCGTTCATGCAGGGTAGTTTAGAGATTGAACTCCGGCTCGTCGATATCGAATAAATCTTCTACGTCGCTCGGAGCATCCCAGGAACCCCAGGAATCATGACTGTAATCCTGTCGAACGAATATCTTCATGTGGGAGAATTCACCGTCTCGCCAGAACACTTCCATGTATGGGTACGATTCGTTGCGGCCGTGACGAATTTCAGCGGTCTGTATCCCGTCGTCGCGTCGGAACCAGCGCAAGGGCACGTACAGCTCCTGGTTCTGACCGGTGTCATTTGTATAGATTATTCGATATCCCAGTCGATTCGGATACACGCGGCGAATATAGAAACTACGCGCGTACATTTCGGGTTCTTCATTTTCCTGGGCTACCGCCGACGTGCCGGAGATGAGCCCGGCCAGTAGCAGCACCGACAGAAAGAGTGCTATTCGGTTCACCTGTGATATCCCTCCATGGATTATCCGGTACCCTTAAGTATAGTTATGCCCCGGTCGGCATGCAAGTTCGGCGGTAAGCGCATTGCCGCGAATGCGCAATCGCGCCGGTAGGTACTGTCAACTATACAATACCCAGCGTGTGAAGCAGCACTGACTTAATCGTGTGCTTTCGGTTTTCGGACTGTTCAAACACGCGGGAGGCAGAACTCTCGAACACCTCTTCTGTGACCTCATTTCCTTTCACTGCCGGCAGACAATGGAGAAAGATCGCGTCGGAGGCCGCCGCATTCATGAGCGTGGCGTTTACCTGATAGGGCTGCAGGAGCTTCACGCGTTCCTTCAGTTGCTCTTCTTCTCCCATACTCGTCCAGACGTCGGTGTATACCGCATCCGCATCCTTTACGGCCCTTTGAGGGTCCTCGAACAGCTGTGGTCTCGGTGCACCGGTTTTCGTGAGCGTGTCCACAAGGTTCATGGTCTCCTCGCTCGGCTGCAACGCCCGCGGTGACGCGACACGACACGATACTCCGAGCCTCGCACAGGCGACGAGAAGCGAGGTGGCAACGTTGTTGCGCCCGTCGCCGACATACGTGAGCACAGAGCCTTCGAGCGTCCCACGCTGTTCTCGCAGTGTCATAAGGTCGGCGAGCGCCTGGGTCGGATGAAAGCGATCGGTCAGGCCGTTATAGACGGGTATCCCCGCGTATTCGGCGAGTCGTTCGACGGTCGCATGGCTGTATCCGCGAAATTGAATGCAGTCGAACATTCGCCCCAGCACCCGCGCGGTGTCTTCCACCGTTTCCTTTACACCGAGGTGAACGTCCTGCGGACTGAGAAAAACCGGATGGCCGCCCTCCTCCCCGAATGCAGTCTCGAACGCAGATCGGGTGCGAGTGCTGCGCTTTTCGAAGAGGAGCGCGATGGAGTAGCCTTTAAGACGGCGATGCCGTTCACCGCGTCGTTTCTCCGCCTTTACCCGGTAGGCGGTATCGAGCAACGTGAGAATTTCTTCTTCCGTGTAATCACGAAGGGTCAGAAGACTGCGGCCGATGAAAGATCCTGCAATATTCGGGTTGGACTGCACCATAACAGCGCGAAATCTATCATCTCGATCGAATCTCGAACAGCGCCGGAGGGAAGGCGATTGCGAGAGCTTCCATTAACGTGGTCGTAAACTCGAGCGTCAGGCCTCGAAACACCTCGGCGGGAAGGTCCTCCTGATCATTCCGATTGTCTTCGGGAAGAATTACATGTGAGACCTCATTGCGCAACGCGGCGAGCACTTTTTCCTTAATGCCACCGACAGCGATGACTCGCCCGGTGAGCGTTATCTCTCCGGTCATGGCAATGTGGGGATGCGCCGCAATTCCGGTGAGCGCGCTGAGTATGGCTACTGTGAGCGCGATGCCGGCCGATGGACCATCCTTTGGGATTGCACCGTGTGGAACGTGCAGGTGTATATCCCGCGAATCAAGCGTCCGCTCATCGATTCCGAAGCGATGGCTATGGTTGCGAATGAAGCTCATCGCAAGTCTACCGCTTTCCTTCATTACATCACCGAGACTTCCGGTAAGAATGAGCTGTCCGGTGCCGGTGAAATCAGTGGCTTCAACGGGAAGTAGCGTCCCGCCCCGCTCGGTCCAGGCAAGGCCCCTCGCAAGCCCGATACGGGGTTCCGGATAGGTCAGGTCCCTGCTCGCACGCGGTTTGCCCAGCGCCTTTCGAACGGTCTTCGGCGTTACGCTCGCGCGGAACCGCTCCGTTTCCTTCTCGTTCGAGATTCCCTCTGAAAGAGCTCGTCGCGCAAGCTTTCTGACCACCGTCCCAATCTGTCGCTCCAGCTCCCGCACTCCGCTCTCCGCGGTGTAGTTGCGGATAATCTCGCCGATCGCGCTCTTCTGAAACCGTACCGACGCCTTTCCCAGTCCGTTCGCCAAGCGCTGTTTGGGAATGAGAAAGTCTTCGGCGATTCGAGTTTTCTCCTGCTCGGTGTAGCCGGGAATCTCGATTATTTCCATGCGATCGCGAAGCGGGTAGGGAATCTGATGCAGGCTGTTCGCCGTCGTTAGGAAAATGGTGCGCGAAAGGTCGAACGGCACCTCCAGATAGTGGTCGACGAACTGCTGATTCTGCTCGGGGTCGAGAACCTCGAGAAGCGCGCTTGCCGGGTCTCCTCGAAAATCGCTGGCCATTTTGTCGACTTCGTCAAGCAGAAAGACAGGATTCGCGGTCTTGACTTTCCGAAGGCTCTGGATGATTTTCCCCGGAAGCGCGCCGACGTAGGTTTTGCGGTGACCCCGTATTTCGGCTTCATCCCGAACACCGCCGAGACTTATACGCAAGAACTCGCGACCGAGCGACCGGGCTAAACTCGCACCAAGGCTCGTCTTTCCGGTTCCCGGAGGCCCTACAAAACACAGAATAGGACCTCGCTGGTCAGGCTTGAGCGTGTGAACGGCAAGGTAATCGAGTATGCGTTCCTTGGGTCGCTCCATGTCGAAATGGTCACTGTCCAGAATGGCTCGAGCGCTTTTGAGGTCCTCGTAATCCGTCGAGGTCTCGCTCCACGGCAGATCGACGATCCAGTCGAGCCAGGTGCGAATAATGCCCGCTTCGGGACTCACCGGCTGGAGCCGTTTCAGTCGAGTCAGTTCCTTGTCGCAGCGCGAGCGTACCTCCTCCGGAAGCTGCTTTTCGGCAAGCCGTTTCTCGAGCTCCCCGGCGCCGCTTGGATCATCGTCCTCCTGACCGAGCTCTCGGTCGATCTCCCGTTTCTGCTCCTGAAGAAAGTGATCCCGCTGCGACTTCTCGAGTCGTTTCTTCACCCGTGACTGTATTCGTTTTCGCAGGTCGATGTTTCCAATTTCCGACTCGAGCAGCGCAACGAGCTCCTCGAGTCGCTCCCTCGGATCCGAAATTCGGAGAAGCTCGACTTTACGCTCGATAGAGATCGGGCTATACCCGGCCACGAGGTTGGCGAGCGTCGGCGGGTCACTCGCCGCGTCTATGGCCTTGTATACGTCGTTGGGTATTCTCTTCGGTGCGTTTGCCGCTATCCGCCTGAACCCGTCGCGAACGCTTTCGGTGAGAAGCTGCTGTTCGCTTTCACGTTGGGACTCCACAGCGCTGTCGCCGGAGCTCTCATCCTCCGTTGTACGAACGGTAGCCACCGGCCGCACCTCGGCCGAAAGCCCGTGCGCACTGTTTCGCGTAATTCGTTCGATACTGACCGCTTCGATAGCCTTGAGAAGCACTCGAGTCGATCCGTCGGGATGCCGAATCGACTGCACAGTTCTCGCCCGGCAGCCGATGTCATAGAAGTCCTCCGGGCCTGGGTCCGGCTTCGGAAATCGCTGTGTGCAAAGAACAACCTGCGCGTCTTTTTCGAGTCCACCCGGAAGCTCGGATGCAGCGTTTTTCCCGAGAAACAGCGGTACACTCATTCCCGGGAACGCTACGATCTCTTTGAGTGGAATTAAGGAAAGTTCATTCGATCCGACACCTTCATGATCCCCACTCCGGCCGTTAGAATCGGGCTCGTCTTTCGGGCTCATGCCGATTTCTTAAGCTGGATGATCTCAGGCTTTTCGGACTGCTCGATAACCGAACGCGAAATGATTACTTTCTTCTTTCCCTCGATGGAGGGGATGTCGTACATGACGTCTATCATAACGCCCTCGACAATTCCTCTCAGTCCCCGGGCTCCGGTCTTCTGATTTATGGCCCGTTCGGCGATGGCGCGGATCGCGTCATCCTGGAACTCGAGTTCCACGCCGTCGAGCGTGAGACTGGCCTGGTACTGGCGAATAATCGAGTTTTTGGGCTCGGTTATGATACGTTCGAGATCTTCAACCGAAAGGTCGTTCAGCGTGACGGTGATCGGCAGGCGACCGACGAACTCCGGTATCAGCCCGAACTTGATCAGGTCATCCGGGTGGATGTGCTGATACAACTCGGCGAGATCCTTTTCCCGCGTCGATCTGATTTCGGCGCCGAATCCGAGCGGGTGTTCGCTGATGCGCGATTCGACAAGCTTGTCGAGTCCGACGAACGCACCCCCGACGATGAAGAGGATGTTGCTCGTATCGATCTTGATCATTTCCTGACTCGGATGCTTGCGACCGCCTTGCGGCGGCACCGATGCCTGTGTTCCTTCGATGATCTTAAGGAGCGCCTGTTGAACTCCTTCACCGGAAACATCACGCGTGATCGAGGCATTCTCACCCTTGCGAGAAATCTTGTCGATTTCGTCGATATAGATGATACCCCGCTCGGCGGCGGCAATATTGTTGCCCGCGGCCTGATAGAGCTTGAGCAGAATATTCTCCACGTCTTCTCCGACGTATCCGGCTTCGGTGAGCGTTGTAGCGTCGGCAATGGCGAAGGGGACGCGCAATTTGCGGGCGAGCGTGCGGGCGAGAAGCGTCTTTCCGGTGCCGGTCGGCCCGATCATGAGCACGTTGGCTTTATCGAGCTCGATATCCGAATCAATACGGCCTTTCTGCGTGATACGCTTATAGTGGTTGTAAACGGCGACACTCAGGTACTTCTTCGCCGGATCCTGCCCGATTACGTACTGATCTATGTATTCCTTGATTTCGTGAGGGCTCGGCACCTCTTCGAGAAACTCGTTGGTTATTACGTCGTCCTCTTCATCAAGTATTTTCTTACAGACATTTACGCACTCATCGCAAATGTATACGCCCGGACCGGCGATGAGACGCCTGGCGAAATCTGCGTTCTTCCCGCAGAACGAACATACCTTCTGATTATCATTTTTTTGCTGTTTGCTCATTGCTACCTCGGACGAGCACCTTATCGACGATACCGTAATTGACACTTTCCTCGGCGGTCATAAAGAAATCGCGCTCGGTATCGCGCGCGATATCATCTTCCGACCGACCGCTGTGTTTGGCAAAGTATCCGATCAGAAGCTTCTTGAGTCTCACCATCTCTCGCGCCTGAATGCCGATGTCGGAAGCCTGTCCCTGGACACCGCCCCACGGCTGGTGAAGCATAATGCGGGACGAGGGAAGCGCAAGGCGCTTGCCCGGTGCTCCCGATGCGAGCAGCATGGCGCCCATGCTCGCTGCCTGACCGATACATATCGTTGACACATCGGGTCGGATGTACTGAATGGTGTCGTAAATCGCAAGCCCTGCGGTAACGCCTCCACCGGGACAGTTAACGTAGAGCATGATGTCCTTCTCGCTGTCCTGGCTCTCGAGGAACAGCAGCTGCGCGACTACCAGATCCGCGGTGACGTCATGAATCTCACCGTCGAGGAAAACGATGCGATCTTTGAGAAGTCGGGAGTAAATGTCGTAGGCTCGTTCCCCCGAGCCTGTCTGTTCGACTACGTACGGTACTAAGCTGTTATTCTGTTCATCCATGTGAAAGCCTAAGTTACTCATTCTGTCCCATAACGTCCATGACGGACTGTTTCTTGCCTTTCTTCACTTTGTTCTGCTCAAAGAGTTTATCGAAGAGTTTGCGCTCGGAAACTTCCTGTTTGACATAGTCGAGCATATTATTGTTGCGGTAATGCTCCTTTGCCTCTTCCGGGCTCATGGAGCTGCCTTCCGCCTGCTCGGCGATGTATTCGTCGACCTCTTCGTCGCTGACTTCGATACCTTCGCTTTCAACAAGCTTCTGTGTGAGAAGCTGCTGCCGGAGGCGCGCGGTAGCCTGCTCCCTCCATTGCTCGAGGAAGTCTTCCTTGGTTCGCCCCTGTGCCTCGATGAGTTGCATGATCTGCTGCTCGTTTCCGCCGAACTGTCCGAGAAAGTTCCGCCAGTTCTGCTCGAGTTCGGCCTTTACCATACTCTCGGGCACGGGAACGGTCGACTGCTCGAGAATCGCGTTTGTCAGCTGGTCGACCTTCTGTTTACGCACGCGCTCGGTTACCTGCTTCTCGAGGCGCTTACGAATGTCCGACTTGAGATCGTCGAGGGTCTCGTACTCGTCGCTAACGTCCTGCGCGAGCTCGTCGTCGATCTCGGGAAGGTCCCGCTGCTTCACCGCGGTCACCGTGACCCGTATAGTTCTCGTCGTTCCCGCCAGACTCTCGTCGCCAAAATCTTCGGGGAACGTCTTCGTAATGTCCTTTGACTCATCGAGCTTCATGTCGACTACGTCGTCGTCGAACTTGTACAGGTTCATTTCGGTGCCGACGGTGAAGGTGTAATCTTTCCGGCGAGTGTCTTCGCGTTCGTTGCCTTCCTCGTCAAGCTCGACGTAGTCGACCGTTATAACATCGTCCCTGGCGACCACTCCGGAATCCTTATCCATGGTAATCGCATTCTGTTCCTGAATGGCTTCGAGCTCTCTCTGAATATCTTCGTCGGTGATCTTAACCTGCGGCTCCTCGACTGTATGGCCGGTGTACTCACCTGGCTCCACTTCGGGAAATACATCGTAGGTAACCGCGAAGCTCATGTCCGAATCGAAGCTCAGTTCGGGTTCTTCCTCGAGGGCGGGTTGCGAGTACGGCAGAGGCTTTTCCTCGATTTCTTCGAACACCGACTTAAGCGCCTCTTCGAGTACCGTCTGCGCGGTCTCGGCTTTCAGTGACTCTCCGTATTTGGCCTCGAGAACCTTAGGGGGAACTTTCCCCGGGCGAAAACCCTTAATGTGAGCCTTCTTCGCGTAGTCCTTGAGAAGCTTATCGTACTCACCGCTCACGTATTCTTTGTCGAGCGTTACGGTGAGTTTAACATTCGCGTTATCGCGTTTCTCTACCTGCTTGTCTTTAATCAATGGATTGAACCTCGGATACTATAAAGATAGTCTTGTTACAGCTGCCATGAAATGTGTAGACCGAGACTATACACCGGCCGAGTGTCGATTGAAAACCTGCCCGACGCCGGCGTCAACATCGGCTTCCCGAAAGCATAAAAAAACTCCCGTTAACGCGGCAATGGCGTCGGGAGCCCGGTTCTTTGTAAGCGCGACAGCTCTCGGTGCCGTCGCGAGCCTTACTCGTTGTCTCGGGTTTTCGCCCGATTCGTATCGCACCGCGGCTCGGATTGAATAGAGCGTCAAGTTGAGAGCGGGACAGCGCTTGAGAGCGCCGAGTTGAGAGCGGGAAAGCGATTGAAAGCGCCAAGTTGAGAGCGGGAAGGCGATTGAAAGCGCCAAGTTGAGAGCGCCAAGTCCAAGTTGAGAGCGGGAGACGGGATTTGAACCCGCGACATCCACCTTGGCAAGGTGGCGCTCTACCTCTGAGCTACTCCCGCCTGATTGCCGGTGGTGGAGTGCGAGAGAAGGGACTCGAACCCTTACACCCGAAGGCACCAGATCCTAAATCTGGCGTGTCTACCAATTCCACCACTCTCGCGCACTGTATGAAAATGCGTCGCACGCGTCAAGTGTTCTCAACATGCCCGACTGAGACACGTAGTCTCACGCAGGGTGCACCATTTCATACCAGGATGAGCCGTGGAGGGTTCGAACCTCCGACCCGCAGATTAAGAGTCTGCTGCTCTACCAGCTGAGCTAACGGCCCGGGTTAGGCGCGCCCGGCAGGATTCGAACCTGCGACCCACGGATTCGAAGTCCGGCACTCTATCCAGCTGAGCTACAGGCGCACGCGATCTAACCATTTATCACGGAATGCTGAACGCACGTGCGATGCAGCGTTCCGGCTACGGGTGGATGACGGGATTCGAACCCGCGACACCCAGAACCACAATCTGGTGCTCTACCACTGAACTACATCCACCGCGCTAAACGGACTGGTAATGTGCCGTGAACAACGATTCTTGTCAACCGCCGGCGGGTGCTCATGCGCGGTACGAAGAGTGTACAGCAGGTCCCGGCCGCCGGCGTTCCTGCTGTGCCGGCTATAGCTGTGCGACTTCCACGTCGCGTGCGGTCACCTCACCATGCGGGCCCGGCTGCTCAATTATGGTGCTTTTCATGGTCGCGGTCGAAAAATTCTTACGTAGGTACGTTGACTTTCGTGGCCAACGCTTAGTCGCCGCTTGCCGCAGACCCCGAGTAGGTGAAACAATATAATCAATAGCTATGAAATGGAAGCGATTCGTTCGTGGAACAACTACAACGCTCTCGCAACTGCGTTTGCTCGACTACGTCGCGTTCGTTCTGGCCGTCGGGATAATCGCGCTGTTCTCCGTTATTGCCGCATCCGGTGGCGAAGGCGAACAAGTGGCGATCGAGAGCGACGAAGGGGACTTCGTGTATCCGCTGAATACCGACCGGGAGTTCACACTTCGTGGCCCGATTGGTACGACCGATGTTCAGATAAAAGATGGACGAGTTCGGGTAGTCGAAGATCCCGGTCCGCAACAGATTTGCGTTCGACAGGGATGGATCGAACGGTCCGGAGAATGGCTCGCTTGTCTTCCCAGTCATGTGTTTATCCAGATTGAGGGCGGACAAGAGAATAATGAGATAGATGCTCAAACGTTCTGAGTACGGAGTCTTTGTTTCTCACGCTCGACATGGTTCCCATCGGTCTCCGTTTAATGGCTGTCGGCGAGAGTAGGCATCGCACTGACCCCGGCTACGAACGGGATCGTTTGACCGCGTCAATCAAATAAAACGCCCGGTGCCAGTCTACCTCGCGGTCGCTGACTGCTTTGACCAGCTTATCGCGCACGAGATCGCGGAACTCCGCTCCCGCGCTACTCTCAAGATACGCGCCGTAGGCGCTATCGGCTGAAAGCCAGCTCTGTATGTCCTCGTATCCTACGGTCCGTTTGCCGGGTACCGACCGCATTTCCGAATGGTTCAGAGTTAAACCCGACTCCCGGACGATGTTCGAAATCGCCTCCTGTTCCTCCTGTGGCGTACGCGGAAAGATAGACCGTTCCGCATCTGCAAGCGCCTCGGTTGTCTTTTCATCTACACCGTGGTTTCGGGCAAGATCGCTCAAACGCATCCCGGCCATCGGCGCCGGTTCGCACATCGCAACGCGCGCGCCACGAGCGCATTGGGATACAATAACGGAAAGTCCCTCGGCGCCGAATCGGGCGAGCAGTCGGTCGGAGGCGACCGCTTCGAAGCCGTCGCCGAGATGGCCGCGGAGCTGTCCGGCGTCTGCGTCGGGGGCAAACAGTTTTCCCGGGGGGCCGGACAGAAGAATCGGTGCTTCCGGGTTTGCCGCGCGATGCCTCGCATCCGCGCGTTCGTGCTCCTGTATATGATTTTTTCCGGGCATGCTCGTCCCGGCTGCGGTTTCCCCTTCCAGTCTCTCGAGGGCGCGCCGACGGTCCTGAGCTCGAGCGTAGAGGGCGACAACGAGTCCCTCCGGCGCTGCGCGCAACGCCTCCCAGACGAGCACCGGGGGGCCGGGTTCGAAGACGAATACTCGAGCGTGCCGGGGAACGTTGATCACCGCGAAAAGGGCCTCTCGAACAGCGCCTCGGGCGGCGGTGCCGGCCTGTGATCGTGTATACCACCGATTATCGGCCGCGTTCGGGGCGGTGTAGGTGAGAACCTCGGAGTCGGCGGCGGTATCGTCCATCTCGGCGAGTTGCAGTTCGCGCTTTCGTTGCACTTCGGCGCCCACGCGTGCCTCGTAGCCTTCCTTCGACGGGTGATAAAAGACACGCTCTGCGAGGTCCTCGGGGAGATACGCCTGGGCTACCCAGTGATCCCGGTAGGCGTGAGGATACCGGTAGCCTTCCCCGTGCCCGAATCCGGCTGCATCCCGGTTTGCGTCACGCAGGTGCTTGGGAATCTCCCGTCGCGTTTCCTCTTCGATCGCTTTTACTGCATCGAAGTATCCGAGCGTACTGTTACTCTTGGGCGCGGTGGAGAGGTATAGGGCGGCGTGGGTCAGGTGATATTGGCCCTCCGGCATTCCAACCCGGTCGAACGCTGCAGCCGCCGATTCGACAATCCCGAGCGCGTGAGGGTCGGCAAGGCCGATGTCCTCGGAGGCGAGTACAAGCATCCGGCGAAACAGATACCGCGGATCTTCGCCCGCCCGTATCATGCGGGCCATCCAGTAGAGGGCGGCATCCGGGTCGCTTCCCCGCACGCTCTTTATGAACGCGCTTATCGCGTCAAAGTGGTAGTCGCCCTCGCGGTCGTAGAGCAGGGCCCGGCGTTGGATGCTGTCCTCGGCTTCGGAAAGCCCTATGTGAACCGGGCCATCGGGAGGGAAGCGATCGGGAGTGGTCTCTACAGCGAGTTGCAGGGCATTGAGCAGGGTACGCGCGTCGCCGTCGGAAACATCGACGAGGTGCGAAAGCGCCGAGTCATCGATCTGAATATCAAAAGCCCCGTAGCCGCGTTCCACGTCTGAGAGCGCCTGACGGGCAATTCTGTGGAGGTCGTCCTTGGTGAGCGGGGTGAGCTGAAAAATACGGCTGCGGCTCACGAGCGCAGAGTTCACCTCGAAAAACGGATTTTCGGTGGTGGCGCCGATGAGGGTGACCGTCCCGTTTTCGACCCACGGTAGAAGCGCGTCCTGCTGCGCCTTGTTCCAGCGATGCACCTCGTCTACAAACAGGATAGTTCGATGACCGTAATAGTCCCTCTGCTTCTGCGCGGTTTCTATGGCGTCGCGTACATCTTTCACGCCACCGAGGACGGCATTCAGCGAGGTGAACCGGCTTTTCGTGGTGTTCGCTATAACGCGGGCAAGCGTAGTTTTTCCGGTTCCAGGCGGTCCGGCGAGGATTATGCTTCCGAGCATGTCGGCGGCGACCGCGCGGCGAAGGAGGCGTCCGGGTCCGAGAATATGATCCTGCCCGATAAACTCGTCGAGCGTTCGGGGTCGCATTCGCGAGGCGAGCGGTTCGAAACTGGCGCCGTCAGTCGACGGGCCGGCTGTGGAGAATAGGTCGTTCATAGTACAGTGCGTCCTGCGCCGGGTGCTCGCTTTGCGAGTCTAGGCTATACGGTTCACCCTGCGAGGGGCAAGCTTGTTCGGAGGGGGAGTCGATGGCGTTGCGGTACAGGCCACCGGTTCTTACGGTCCACCAACGCCGTGCTTTTGGCGTGTGATACCCGGCAATCACCCGGGAAGACTCGCGCGTATTCCTAAAGCGAGGCGCAGAAGCCGCAGCGGCCTCGACAGCCTTCTCGGGCGC
>JBKGYS010000027.1:0-22911 GCA_046545955.1 Spirochaetales bacterium
GGGCACATAGACATCTTCCCCCTTCAGATACTCCATCAGGCGTTCCCGGGCACGGAAGACACGTACTTTGACGTTTCCTTCGCTGATACCGAGAACTTCGCCGATTTCTTTGTAACTGAGATCACCGTACTCTTTAAGGACAAGGACCGAGCGAAGCTTCTCCGGCAGACGATCGAGGGCGGCCTGCACGGCGTCCGATGCTTCGCCACGCATAGCGAGTTGTTCCCCGGACTCCGGCGTAGGTTTTGGTTCGTGATAGGATCGTTCGTAGGCCCGTCGCTCGCGACCTTTGCGTTTCTCGTGGTTCAGGGCAAGGTTCTTGGCAACGCGAATGATCCAGTATTTTCCCTGCTGAGCGTCAGGAATAGTATCCATACGCTGGTAGTAGCGAATAAACGCTTCCTGACAGATTTCTTCAGCTGCGTCCATATTTCCTGTTATCCGATATACGACTCGAACGAGTATCGGGAACACTTCCGCGTAGAATCGCTGAAACTCCGGGTCTTTCTGATTTGCCCACGTCATAAGTTGAACAACATTACCCTCAAGGAAGTTACAGAGTTTTCAGCTCTGGCTCTCTATAGGGCGGACACGGGTACCCTCGGGACTGTCTTCAAGACTGTACCCCCGCTGCGTGAGTGTATCCCGGATTTCGTCGGCCCGCCGAAAATTTCGTTCTTTACGGGCCGCGGTTCGCTCCGCGACGAGCTTGCGCACATCATCTGGAACGACCAAATCGTCCTCGGCACGGTCGAAAAGCGCAAGCCCGAGGACCTGCTCCATAGTAGCGAGCGCCCGCAAGCGTTCTTCCGCAGGAATCGCGTCGTCCTTAACAAGGCTCCACGCAGCCGCGAGCGCTTTCGGAGAGTTCAGATCGTCCGCAACGGCTTGCTCGAAGGCCGACAGATGTCGTCCGGCACCGTCGGGTGAAGCAGGTCGCGAGCGCGCTTCGCGACTTGCTTGCGAAAGCGCGTAACCGGCGTCCTCGGACAGGCGTTCCACACGCTCGGTGATACGCTGACGGGCCGATCGAGCGGCATCGAGGGCTTCCCACGAGAACCGCAGCTCGCTGCGGTAGTGTGCAAGCAGACAGAAGTAGCGATAGTCGAGCGGATCGTATCCTGCCTCGGTCAGAGAGTCGAGCGTGATAAATCCGCCCGAGCTCTTTGCCATTTTCCCCTTTTCCATGACCAGAAATTCGTTATGAAGCCAGTAATTGACCCACTTTTTGCCGGTAGCGGCCTCGCTTTGAGCGATCTCGTTACTGTGATGCACAGCGATATGATCGACGCCGCCACAGTGAATATCGAACTGTTCGCCGAGATAGTGCATACTCATTGCGCTGCACTCGATATGCCAGCCGGGGTACCCCCGTCCCCACGGGGAATCCCAGACCATTGCCTGATTCTCGAACTTACTGCGCGTGAACCACAGGACGAAGTCGGCCGGATTGCGCTTGTTCGGGTCGCTTTCGACGCGCGAATGCGCATGCGAGTGCTCGGAAGGCCCCGCAGCCCGATTTCTCGCGAGCACACCGTACGATGGAAACTTAGAAGTATCGAAATACACGTTTCCCCCGGAATGGTAGGTGAATCCCCGTTCGTCGAGCCGCCTGATGAGCTCGATCATCTGGGGGATGTGTTCGGTAGCCCGCGGGGCAATATGAGGTCTGAGAATATTCAGTGCGTCGGTGTGCCGGAAAAAGGCGTCGGTGTAGAATTGCGCAATTTCCCACACCGACTTGCCGCTTTCGCGGGAACTCTTGACCATCTTATCCTCACCATCGTCAGCGTCGTCGGTGAGGTGCCCGACATCGGTTATATTCATAACGTGGGTAACAGGATAGCCGAAGAACGAGAGTACCCGTCGGAGGAGATCGACGAATACGTACGCGCGGAGGTTTCCGATATGTGCATAGTTGTACACTGTCGGTCCGCACGAATACATACGAATGTTCTCCGGATCGAGCGGTGTGAAGATTTCCCGGCGTCGCCCGAGCGTATTAAACAGTGAAAGATCCATGTGTACTCCCGTTGATAGTAGAAACAGACGCCTCGCATCTTCTACGATGCAACGCGTGAATACGCTACAGGATATTTGCCGCGACATCAATATTAGAGGAATCGTACGCTACGGCGAGCCCATGTCCGACCATACGACCTTTCGGGTAGGAGGCCCCGCCGACGTGTATCTGAGACCGGCGGACGTGGAGGACCTCATCGACGCGTACCGGTTCATTCGGTCCCGATCGCTTCCGAGCTTTGTTATCGGTGGCGGCGCGAATATCGTAGTGGGAGATAAGGGCATGCGTTGTGTCGTAATCGATATGGGCGACATTGACCGCATTGCCTTCGACGGAAGCCATCTGATTCTCGGGGCAGGACTGCCGATAAGCGACGGGGCGGACGCCGCGGCAGAAGCAGGCCTCGGAGGTCTCGACTTTCTGTACAGCATGCCCGGAAGCACCGGCGGAGCGGTATGGATGAACGCGCGTTGCTACGGATCAAGCCTGTCCGACATTCTCGTGAGCGTCGAGTATCTCGACGAAAACCTCTCGCGCAAGACGCTCGATCCACAGGACCATGTATTCGAGTACAAGAATACCCCCTTTCAACATAACAATTGGCTGATCCTCGGGTGCGAGGTGGCGCTTCGCCGTGAAACTCCGGTCGAAATCCGAAAGCGAATGCACGAGTACTACACCGACCGTGAGTCCAAGGGGCACTTTCGCTGGCCTTGCGCGGGTAGTCTATTCAAGAACAACCGTGCTTTCGGTGCGCCGACGGGACAGCTGCTCGACCGGCTCGGCATGCGAAACACCCGGGTGGGCGGCGCACGCATATCGCCCCTTCATGCAAATATCGTCATTAACGACCGCAACGCCAGAGCCTCGGATATCGGAGAGCTCGCATCCATCATGGAACAGCGCGCAAGGGACGAACTCGGCATTTCCCTCGAGCGTGAGGTACTTTTCGTCGGAGACTGGGAGAGCCCGTGAACAGGCCAAGCGCTATTTTCGGGAACCGCCGAGACGCGCATTCCAGAGCACGCGCAGCTCTCCCTCGAGCTTGCTTGTCGCCGCTGAGCGGAGAGCACGGCTACCGGATTCCTGCCACGGAATTTCATCTGCCAGAAGCACGAAGGTCACCTTGAAGTCATCGCGCTGCACTTCGACATTCCCGCGGAGCCTGACCTCCCATTCATCGGAGTCGGGGTAGTCCAGAAGCTCGGCGCCCGTCCCACGGTCGTAGCCGACGGCACGCACACCCGCTGAAGAGCGTAGCTGCCATATCGCCGACTGGTCGTGGTCCAACGAGGTATCGGGTCGACCGAGCCCGGCAACCGCACGCCGCGGTTTTCCCTCGACCGTGTAGAGTTGAGCGGTACGCCCGACAAAGCCGGATACCCGGGTTCCCGCCGAAACTGTCATCGCGCCTTTTTCGGCAGAATCGCTGCTCCGTCGTACACCCGCATCGATCCGCGCAGCTTCACCACCGACGGCTCCATCGAGCCGCGCGGTCAGTCGCGTCCGCTCGCCGCCGGCAGAATCGCGTTCGTAGCGGGCGTCAAGCCGGGGCCGGACAAATGCCCGAACCGGTCCGAGCGCAGCACCGACAGTTCCCGCCCACCCATCCCCGCGGTATGAGTCGGGCAGTCCCGCGAGACCGCTGAGGTAGTAATCCCCTCCCAAGAGCGGGCGAAACAGCGCGCCTCTCACACGTTCGTATCGTAGCCCGGCACGCGCGCGTTCCTCCGGCCGCCGCCCATCCGCCCCCACAAAACGCGATGAGCGCCCCTGAATCGAACCTCGTATTTCCGCGCGACCGATTTGCCGCTTCAGATAAACGCCCGAGAGCCAGCCCGGCGATACGCGGGATCCGGCCACAGCGACGAGCTCAGAGCGCAGCGAACCAGCTGAAAGCTCAACGCCGCTGAACCACAGCGGCCCGGGCGAGCGGGACTGACGCTCGGGCAGCCATTCGGAGGGCTCGCTTTCGGTCAATGGCGCCGACCTCGCGAGAAAGAGGCGGCCGTAAGCCGCGGTGTTACTCCGGCCGCCGTCCCCGGGGGAGTACGAACCGCCCGTGCGATCGGTACCGGGAAGACTGTTCGCACTCACCTCGGTGAGTAATCTCATCCCGGTGAGCACACTCACCCTGGTGAGCACGTTCAACCCGGTGAGCACAAAGGTATCGGTATCCCTGTGGTAGGCCCCGGCGAACGGCAGCCGAAGCGCAAAACCGGGCGTCGCACCGTATCCACCCTCGCGCTTCAGACGGTACCCTCCGGCGTCGGACCCCGCGCCGGCGACCGGCGAGGCCGACAAGGGAGCCTCGATGCTTCGCAGATACCCGCTCGGCCGAAGCGGCCCCACCGATATCGTAGGCGACTCGTATCCGATTACCCGCTGCCGCTCGGCATCCGGTTGCATGCGATCGCGAAACAGCAGGGTGCGCGCGCCCGAAGAAACCGAACCCCGCCGCTCGACGCTGCCGTCGTGCTGCGATCGAAGCGCCAGTGTCAGTTCAACGGGGAGCACCCCTGGAAGATACTCACCGGGAGGAATCGAAACGGGATCGCCGGTAAGGGCCGCCGGGGGCGCGACCGCGCTGAACAGAAAAAACAAGAGCACCGAGTCAAGGGTACGCATTTCATCCTGAAATACACGCCCAAGTACAACTCCGATTGCCGCAGGTGATGCTTAATCGCCGCTCACCGCGCGGCGTTTCATAAAATCGGGTCGAATATCCGGAAGTTCACGGGTGACAGGGGTACCGGGGACCAGCTCCAGCGCTTCTTCCTCATGGTAGATCGTCCGCGAATCTCCTTCCACAATAGAGTACGTGACGCCGTCGCGGCGGATCTGGAGCTCGATAAGCGTATCCCGCAGGCGTACACGAAACGAGATACGCGACCACTTCTTCGGAAGCCGGGGGCTGAATCGCAGACGACCGTGCCAGTCGCGCATACCTCCGAAGCCATAGACCAGGCTCATCCAACATCCGGCCATATTTGCAAAGTGTATACCGTCTCGTACGTTGCCGTTGATATCGTCGAGGTCCATTCGGGCGGTTTTCATGAAATACTCGTAGGCACGCTCAACGTAGCCGAGCTCGGCGGCGATAATACTCTGAATGCAGGAACTCAGGCTGCTGTCGCCGGTGTTAAGCGCGTCGTAGTAGTCGAAGTTGCGACGCTTGTGCTCGTCATCGAACCGCCACCCCTGCAGCAGAAGCGCGAGCACCACGTCGGGCTGTTTACATACCTGATAACGGTAGATGTTCAGTGGATGATAATGGAGAAGAAGCGGATAGCGCGACGGCGGCGTCTGATGAAAGTTCCAGACATGCTTCATAAAAAAACTGTCATCCTGCGGGTAGAGCTTGCGCCTCTCGTCGTAGGGAATAAACATTGCTTCGGCCGCCTCCGACCACGAGGCGACTTCGCTCTCCGAAAGCCCGATGCTTCCGCTGAGACGCTGAAAGTCCTCCACGTGCTCGTCGCGAAGCCAGTTGGCCACGTCAGCGGCCCACTGCAGATGGTCCTGCACCATCATGTTGGTAAACACGTTGTTATTGATAAGCGCCGTATACTCGTTCGGTCCGGTCACCATATTGATACAGAAGCCGCGCTCGGGAATATAGTCGCCGAGGTCGTAGTAGAAACGCGCGGTTTCAAAGAGCATCTCCGCGCCGAAGCGACGGAGAAACACTTCATCGCCGGTAGCGCGAATATACTGCCGGAGCGCGTAGATAATATCGGCGTTGAGATGGTACTGCGCCGTACCGGCGGGATAATACGCACTCGCCTCCTCGCCGTTTATCGTGCGCCAGGGATAGAGCGCGCCCGGGTGGCTGAGCTCGGCCGCACGGTCACGCGCCTTGGGAAGAATATTGTAGCGGTACAGCAGCAGCCGCCGCGCGATAAACGGGGTTGTGTAGGTATAGAACGGCAGCGCGTAAATCTCGGTATCCCAGAAGTAGTGACCTTCGTAGCCCTCCCCGGTCAGCCCTTTGGCGCCGATATTGGTGCGCCCGTCACGTCCTGTCGCCTGCAGAACGTGAAAGAGATTGAATCTCAGACTTTGCTGAAGCCACGGGTCACCGTCGATCTGTATATCGCTCGATGTCCAGAACTCGTCGAGATACATTCGCTGTTCCGCAGCGAGCATATCCACGCCCGAAGCTCGGGCGCGCTCGACTTCAACGTCCGAAAGACCTTTCAGTCGGCTTTCCTCGGCATCGTAGCTGTGGTAGTAGCACACGTATTTGCGAAGGCGAATTTCGGTGCTATCGGTGGGTTTTATTTTATATCGATGCCGCAACGCGCCGTTTTTTGAATGCGGCCGGCATGAGTAACTCGCGTTCGTTTCGAAATCGTTGTGCATGGTACAGACCATGTCGGTGCCCGTCCGGCGCGTGCGATATCGCAGATATCCCGACTGCTCGCCAATGAACTTTCGCCGCAGAAGCAATGCGTCGGACATCGATTCTCCGACCCGAGGATCGTGGACGCCGGAACGAGCAACTTCGAACTTATCCAGACCTGAAATGACAACGACATAGGCAGGTCGGTCGAGGAGCCTGCATTTCCAGTCGATAAGCGTCAGATGCGGACGCAAAAAACTCACCATGCGCACTGTTTCGAGTTCCAGCGCGATCCCGGACGGACTTACCCACTCGAGTCGGCGAGTCAGCAACCCGGACTGCAGGTCGAGCCATCGGCGATACGAGCGCGTGGTGCCGGTTGACAGATCGAGCGGATCTTCGTCGACCCAGAGGCCGATGTATGTACCATCGGTGACGTTGAGCATGCGCTGCTTGTTGCGGGCGAATCCGTACGCGCGCTCACCGTAGACAATCGATTCCGTATCGTAGAACCCGTTCAGATACGTGCCGGGATTGTACAAACCACGGCGCTCCTCGAAGCTGCCGCGAACTCCCAGGTACCCGTTTCCCAACGCAAAAACAGTTTCGTGCGAAGGTACTTCGCGTAGATCGAAATCGTCTTCGATGATCTGCCAGGAATCGAGCGGGAACGAGCGCGTCCCCGGGGTTCGGCCGGATTCACGATCAGCGGTATGTTCTGAACTATCGTCTATCACGCTCTACTCCAAGTCCCGGAATATCGGGCCTGAGAATAGTATGCACGCCCATCTATCGCAAGCAGGCACACCGGTCAAGCCACAGGCGGAGCCCCCGAGGAACCACCGGCTGCGGGCCCAGTCGGTAGTTGGGGGTCGCTTACGAAAGGATACCGGGCAAGCTCCACGTCCTCCGCGTTCAGACGTGCCAGCAGCGACGAGATGGCTGCGTTCCGGACCTCCAGAAACTGGTCGCGTGGGAACCATACGCCGAACCGAATCTCACAGCCCACCGGTGTTACACCCTGCAGCAGGAACAACGGTTCGGGTTCGTCGAGACTTTCGGGTACCGACGCGACGACTTCCTCGCAGATCGTCCGCACCCGTGCCAGATCGGCGGAGTGGCTTACGGTGAACAGGATATCCATTCGCCTGATCGGAAACCGCGTTATGTTTGTGACCCGCGAACGAATGAGATCCTCATTCGGGACCCTCACAAACTGGTTATCGAGCGTGCGCAGCTTCAAGGAAAGAAGATCTATGCTGATGATGATCCCGGTGGTCTCTCCCACTGTTATGAGATCACCGACGGTGAGCGATTTCTCGGAAATAAGAAAGACACCGCTAATCACATTGGAGACACTTGTCTGGGCGGCAAATCCAAGACCAATTCCAAGCACTCCGGCGGCGCCGAGCAACGCGCTCATCCGCACTCCGAACTGCGCTACGATTATCAGGAAGAGCAGTGCCATACCGGTGTACAGCACGGTCTTTTTGACAACCATTGAAGACTGTGCGCTGAAGCGGCGCTCGATCGATTTGCCGACGAAGAACACAACAAGCTTCAACGCGAGGTAACCCGTCAAAAGTACACCCACCGCCAACAATACGCGGATGAGATTATCCATAGTCAACGCGGCTTCTATCTCAGGAGGAAGAAGAGTGTCATTCATAGTTACTTATTCGCCGCAGCAGAATTATACTGCGCTTAAAGATGCTGTCCACGTCGGGCTCCCGCGGTTCGCACAGCGTCTCGAACGCGTGCTCCCCGCTCGGCGGATGGTCTGCCACCGAAACGTTGAGTTCCTGTTCTCCGCTGTAGTGGGCATAGGCCTCACTCGTCCAGAGCTGGCCCGGAGTCACGCGAACAATCGGCTCGGCCGTGTTCCTCGAACGCTGCCATGGACGCCGCGCCGGAGCCGGCTTTCCGGTATCGGTCGACCGGTAAACCCGAAGAAGATCAGCGAGAACGGCGATTTTGTTGAAGGTAAACGAATGATCGCTGCTGTTTCGCACATGGAGCGGACACAGGGCGGACCCCTGGCCGTCGGGTATCGACTCGCTGTCGCCTGCGAAGATATTCGGCGACTTATAGCAAAGCCGCCCGGTCATCGCGCCACCGAACCAGGTGTTGGAGAGCAATGTCGTCGGGAAGTCAAAAAGAAGCTGTCCGCCGGGGGCGCCAAGCCATCCCCGCACCCACAGCGGAATACCTGTGTAGAGCGTGTACCCGGCGCCCGGTGCGACCTGAAAGGTGTACTCGGTGTTAACGACTACCGGCCTATCCGGTGACGCCGGCTGGAAGTACACCTGTTCGTCGTTGGAGCGCGGGACAAAGGCGGTCCACTCCAGATCGTCGGGGCACTCGTCCCCGCCGGGAACCTTATCCGACTCGGAGGCGTAGCTTCGCGCAAACTGCCATGTGCCGCGAGTGCGTCGGACGCAGATGCGAAGGGGGCCGAATTCGAAACATCTGCATGTACCAGCCGCAAGCCTTACGGCCGACCACATAGACAGGATCTGCCTCAGGCTTCGCTCGAATCGCCCGAGGAAGCCGCTTTCTGACGGTCCGCCTTTTCCTGTGCGCGCTTTCGATTGGTAAGCGTGGCCTTCGCGGTTTTGGAAACCATAACCTTCTCTCCGTCAATCTCCTGCTCGTACAGGAGCTTAACGCCGGTCTTACCGGTTACCGGGCACTTGCCTCGCCCGCGTCGCTTTATTTCCCGTATTCCTGCGCCTCTATGTGCTTTGGACATTATTTCCACTCCTCTTCTGTGCTCATTAACGACATTACCGACCGCCCCGACCGGGAAACCGGTTTTCGAGACCCATCACACGGGCCGACCCTAAAAAAGGGCCGCGCCTTCTGCCCTCCGGCAAAGACCCGGCCCAATCATCCCGAGCGTGACTCGCTGAGAGTAGCGAGTTCCCTCCCGGACGGTCAAGATCCCTCGACCGCCGGAAAAGACTCTGCACCCGTACCTGCTTCCTACTCGTCATTCCGATCGAGCAGGAACTCGACTCGCCGATTCTTCCAGATATTGTCGAAATCGTCGAAATCAGCGACCGGCCGGTCACCCCCGACTGCTTCCACCGTCATACGGTCAAGGTCCACGCCGAGAATCGCAAGCGCATCCCTTACAGCGATGGCTCTGTCCTCGGAAAGCGGGAGCAGGTATTCTTCCTGCTCGGCCTGCATCTGTTCTTCGTCCTCATACCGTATATGGTTTGCGTGTCCTTCCACGATAATATCGCGGTCCTCGAACTCGTTCAGTACTCGGGCAAGGCTCCTGAGCGTTTCGAGATTCTCCTCGAGCGTGTCGTCGATCTCAGCGAACAGGTACGATTCGTACGGTTCGAACTCGATGCTCGGTACGACAATCTGAAGGCGTCCGTTTTCTTCGCGCACAATTATGTCGGTGAGAATATCGAGTTCTTCGACAGATTCGTTTCGCAACTCGTCGCGAACCGTGAACCGCGCGCTGTAGTCGACCGCGCTCATGACCATCTCGTCTTCATCGACCATTCCATCCCACTCGATCTCGGCGGGAGGTTCGCCTTCTCCGTCGAACGTTCGGAAGACATTGCCTTCCGGGTCCATTAACTCAACGCTCCATTCGGCTATGTCACTCCATTCATCCTCAGCCGAAAGCGACAGGATAAGATCCTGCTCGGTACCGTTGTACTCCGGCGTAAAGGGAATTGGGTCACCTTCGATTTCGGTGTCGGGGCCCGAGGCGTCTACGAGAATATCATCCTCAACGGCTACGTCGACCTCGCCTCCACCGTCGTACTGAATACGCATGCCAACCCGGTAATTGCCGTCGACAATATCACCTGTTTCGTTGCGACCGTCCCACTCGATCGTGTCCGGAGGAACGCCGTCGCCGGCTATAGTCCGTACGACATCGCCGTCACTGTCTTCGACAGAGGCAACCCAGGAAGCAATACCCTCGGTTTCGACCGGATCAACTTCAACGGGAAGGAGATCGCGATAGCCGTCATCATTCGGAGCGAACTCGGTGTAAGGAACCGAAAGATTCACTTCCGGTGCATCGCGGTCGACGAACATAGTCTCGCTTACCGCGGTCGGTTGATTCCCGTTTTCGTAGAACACTTGGAGCTCAGCCTCGTATTCGCCTTCCGACACCGGCTCGCCGAGCTCATCGCGACCATCCCATTCGAGGGAGTCGACGGCATCATCCTGTTCGAAGGTCCGAACGGTTTCACCATCCATATCCAGTATCGAAACTCGAAGCGTATCGACACGATCGGTGACCTCGAGAATCGGTCGGATGGTGATTTCGTCGTCTACTCCGCGGAAGTCCGGTGAAACGGTTGTTTCGTCGAGCTCAACGTCTACCGGCGTATCGCGTGTATCGAGAATGAAGCTCACCTCGTTCGACTCCCCGACGTTCTCGGCGTCGTCGACACCACGAAGGTAGCCGCTGTAGCTTCCGTCGGGAAGCATTTCGCCGTCGAGATCGACACCGGTCCATTCCACCGGCATGATATCGGGCGTAACGTTGTATTCTTCAGCGAGCTCGTCGAGCTCGAACTCGAACTCTTCCCCATCGACCTCAATTATCGCTGTCCAGGACGCATCCGTATCCCAGTCGCCGTCAACCGACAGGAACGGTCGCGTCTCACCACCGAAAACATCCGGCGATGTCATGAGTTCGGCCTCGGGCTCTTCGGTATCGACAACAACCGGCGCCGCGCGTGAACTCGTCTCGACACCGTTTTCGTACAGAATGCTGAATACCACGTGGTATGTGTCGTCTGCGACCACATCGCCGGCCTCGTCGGTCCCATCCCAGGCAACCGAATCCGGAGGCGCGCCTTCGCCCGAAAACGACCTGAACTCGGTGGACTCCGTCTCGGCATCGACAACCTCGACCGTCCACTCGTCGACCTCGAGAATCTCATCGTAGGAAAGTTCTAAGTCGACCTCCGGAGTCGGCCCCTGCGGACTGAACGCGTCACGGCTCGGCGTAACCGATACGTCGCCTTCCTCGGTAGCGACACGGATATCCTCGACCGTCTCGGTCGTGCGGTTACCCGGGCGGTCGCGGCCGATGAGCTCGAAGGTATAGGTCCCGTCCTCGACAACATCGCCGTCCTCGTCGCGGCCGTCCCAGGAGAAATCAGGCGGTACCTGATCTTCCTCGGTCTGCTGGCGCGTCGGTTCGTCCGGATCATATTGTACGGAGTTTTCCCATCGGTATTCGCGAACGACCTCATCGTCTTCGTTTGTGAACCGGCCGATCCAGCTGACCTCGGCGGTGCCATCCTGTCGGATGGGAAGCTCTTCTCTTGAGCCCTCCACGCCGGGGCTGAACACCGAGAACTCCGGCTCGAGGCGATCGATACTCGGTGCTTCGTTGTCCACGGTGACGTTCTGCGGCGGTGTGCGGTAGGTCTCACCCTCGTCGTCGGTCACAAAAAGCTGGTAAATGTAATCGTCATCAGGAACGGGTTCACCGTCGTTATCGGTGCCGTCCCAGCGAAGGTCGCGGATGACCTCAGGATCGATCTGCGGGCGATCGCCGATATTAAAAAGATTTCCGAAAAACCCGCGTGATTCGGTAACTTCTTCGCTGTCGCTCCAGATTTCGTCGCCGTCGGCGTCGAAGACTATCAGCTCATACGAAAGGATGATGCGATCCGGTGCCGGAGCGATTTCCGGATCGAGCACAAGCTCCCGATGCTCCGCGTCCGGATTTTCCGGGGCGATATACACCCGAGGCTGACGCGGGATATCGATAACCGTCGTTCCTTCCTCGGTCTGCCCCGCGGGAAAGGCCATAGCCGCGAAAAGCACGGCCATTGCAATCCCCAAAAACGTAATTTTCTCTATCTTTGATATCATAGGATTTATCCTCGCTGTTATCTCGCTGCGTTCCAATATAGAGCATATATGCGGGAATCACAAATCCCAGAAAACATCGCTCGGATACCAATCGCATTGAACGCTTTCCCGTAGTCAACGGTGAGCGCATATGGAAATATACGAAATACCTATCGATGAAAGACCCCGGGAACGGCTCGCGACACTCGGGTCTGCACGACTATCCGACCTTGAGTTATTGCAGGCAATACTCGGAAGCGGAAATCGGGAACGAACCGTGACAAAGATCGCCTCCGATCTCCTGACGGTGACAGACCGGCTCGGCGCCGGTCTGCAGTACGCCGATCTCGTGTCAATCCCCGGGCTCGGGTCGGCGAAAGCCGCACTCATGTGCGCCGCATTCGAGTTCGCCAGACGAACCATGTGCCCGAGCCCGACACGGATTACCGTGCCTGCGGATATACTGCCGGTAGTGCGCCATTACGCCGACCGAAAGCAGGAGCACTTCCTGTGCCTGAGCCTGAACGGCGCACACGAAGTACAGTCCGTGCGGGTCGTATCGATCGGACTCGTGAACCGCACCATCGTTCATCCCCGGGAGGTATTTGCCGATCCGCTGACCGACCGGGCGGCAGCAGTCGTGGTGGCCCACAATCATCCTTCCGGTCGGGTCGAGCCGAGCCCCGAGGACCGCGACGTCACAAGGCGCCTTCGGCAGGCCGGCGACACGCTCGGCATTCGACTTCTCGATCACCTCATATTCAGTCCGAAGGGGTACTACAGTTTTCTTGAACACGGTGAGCTATAGACGTAGCCCGCGCAAGCGTCGAAAGCGATCCGCGCGTTCGAGTAACTCGCGCGTGTTTGCAAATGACACCCGTTCGCGCGCTTGCGAGTAAGGAAGCCAGGCAAACTCGGCGATTTCGGCTGCCTGCCTCGAGACTTGCGCTTCCGCGGTCGCACGAGCGAGAAAATAGGTGACCCATTTCCGCCGCCCTGCCGGGATCACATAGGTAACAAGCTCCCGAAAGCCGCTGTCGATGGTTACCGGTATTCCTGTCTCTTCGGCAATTTCGCGAAGTGCCGTGTCTCTCTCGCCCTCGCCGGGGTCCATATGTCCCTTCGGGAACCCCCACGCTCCGTCGTGCTGCCTGATAAGCAGATACTCGACACCGGCCTCCGCCGTGTGTCGGTACACGACCGCGCCACAGGCCCTGTCCCTTCCGGCGTGGTCCGGTCTCGAAAACCCGACTCTCGCGGCAACGCTTTTGAAGCCGGAAACACGCTGCAATTCGTCGAGCACGGCGTCGCCGGGTTCCGATTCGACGGTCAGCGCGGGGGCCGATTCCCAGAAATCCGAAAGCAACTGATCGACCAGCGCAGGCACATCTGCGGGCTTGAACTTGTCGCCGAGCGCGCGGCAGCGGTTAATGTGGACTCCCTCACTATCGAGCGTCACGGTCAGAAGCACCGAGGACATTCCCGAGCATTCGGCAAGCACATGAACCCGCCCGTTACGTCGCTCTGCGTCGAGCCGAAGCCCCCACTTCGCGCGACCCACGCCGTCGGCAGCCAGGCCGCACAGGATCGGTGAAAGCTCCTGCTCGGTCATCGAATCGATTCCGGGTAATTCGGTGAAGCGCCAGGAGCCGCCCTCGCTACCGTTGTAACTCGATGCTCCCGCTCGTGTACCGTCCATCCGCCGCTCCTTCTATAAAAACGAGAAGAGCGCAGAGGTCGATGCGCGGTACTGCTCGAGCGAGGCGGCAAAATCGGCAATACCCGACATAAACATCTCGATCGACAGAGTTACGAGAATCATTCCCATGAGGCGCTCGATCGCGCTCAAGCCGCGGTTACCGAGTCTCCGACGAAGAAGATCCGACATGACGAGCACCAGAAAGCTTACCGCCCACGCGATAACGAGCGCGAGCGTCCACGCGACCATCCGGTCGGGACGTTGCGTAGAAAGCAGCATGACCGTTGCGATTGCCGAGGGCCCGGCAACGAGCGGCGTGGCAAGCGGCACGATAACCGGCTCGTGGTCGGGCAGATCGCCTGTCACCGTAGCTCGCGAGCTCGGAAATATCATCCGAAGCGCAATAAGAAAGAGGACAATGCCACCCGAGATATGCAGACTGACCTCGGAAATCTGCAGTGCGCTCATAATATACCCGCCGAAATGGAGAAACGCCATAAGCAGCACAAGGGCGATAATCATTTCACGAACTATAATAAGGCGACGTCTCGATTCCTCCACGTGCTGGAGCACGGATATGAACATTGGAATGTTACCGAGCGGGTCCATTACCAGGGTAATGGTTACCGCCGCGCTGATAATACCCATACATCTCCTGCCGTCTACTGCTGTTGAGCTTCCGATACGGACGCGAGCGCGAGCTCTATACGCCCTGCAAGACCGATCGCTTCGCCGTAGGTCAAGGGCCCTATGGGAACCCGAATACCGACTTTCGCGCCGTCGGCATCAAGCGCCGGCCTGAGCCCGGGATAGTCATCCGCCGGCGGTCCGTGAATATCGAGATAGCGAATCGGATCATCCGGATTCAGATACGCTCCACAGCGTATAATAAGCTCGCGTGGCACCCGGATTCGAAAGCCGCTTCTTTTGCTCCAGAGGGTCAAGCTTTTCGGATCGATGTGGGCAATGTATTCCTGCCGTTGCATCCGGGCGAGGCGGTAGAGCAGCCAGACGGTGGCGACGGCGACGATCGAGAGAATAACGCTCGGTACCGGCGGTGGCGCGACTCCGTTGAGCGCCCATGCCACGAGTATAAAGCTGAGCACCGACAGAAGCCGGAACCTCACCGCGCGGCCGAATGCCCTTGGATTCCAGACCATGCTGAGCTCACCGTCGGCCTCGAACTCCCTCAAAAGTCCGGCCGTCGCGTCGCTTTCCCCGCCAGGAGCGAACGGCATGGTCTCCCGGATGGACGTAGGCGTTTCCACCTCTCCCGAGACCGCCGCTTGAGAGTCACTTCGCGGTTCGTCGGTCGCGCCCGATTCGCCGACGGCTCGTTCCGCGGCGGCGCTATCCGGAGCGAGGCCGAGTCGCTCGAGCAAGCGATCGTCCATACGCACATGCGACCCGGCGATCCGAAACGTCATGGTTCCGCCGTTTTTCAGAAGGATGCGGACAGGAACACGGTGGCGAAATCCGGGTTCGCCCGCCTCCACCCGCTCGATCGCCGAGTAGGGAACGGCGAGGGATGGCATCGCACGGACGAAAAACGATTCCTGAATCAGCATACGCCGCAGATTCGGGTCGAACTGCAACATGGCCGGAGGACGTGAGTCGAGAAGAACCGAGAAGCCGAAGCACATAAGCGCGAGCCCGACCCCATTTACCGCTTCGAAATACTCGGGAAACCCCTCATTGCCGGTTGCGTAAAGCCCGAAAAGAATAATCCCGAGGCCGATCATCAACACCGTCAATGCGAATGCTGCGTACGGCTGCGGGGCACAGGGAAGCGATACAGCTCCCCCCTGCTCGCGCTCGGAGTCGTTGATCGTTCCATTATCGGGTTCGTCCGTCATTGCTCCCGCCATCTCCCGCGCTGGAGCATACCACCTGCACGCGTCATTCGCTACACCGCATTTCGGCTGGCGTTTACCCCGGCGGCGAGACTCTTTACGACCATCTTCTCGTAGGTCACCAACTGTGCGTCGTTGAGCGACTCGCTCTCCTCGTCAGCACGACGCAGCTTGTCGAGCCCGTAATGCTGAATAACAAGCGAAGGAAGGACAATCTGTTCTCGAAGCTCGATCGAACGCCGGATAACAGGGTCATTCTCGAGCAGTTCGCTCTGACCGGTAATGGTCTTGATCGCCTGGGTCGTTCGCTGAGATTCATCGAAAATGCGTTTCCAGATATCCTTGAACTCGGGATCACGCTGCAGATGATACGTAAGCGGGAAATACGTTTTACGCAAACTCTGCATCGCATTCTCTATGAGCGTTCGTACGAAAAGACTCTTATGGTAGAGCCTGGCGAGCTTATCGACCCGGCCTGAGCGTTCGAGCGATTCGATAGCGTAGCCGAGCCCGAAAAAGCCGGGGACATTCTGCTTCAACTGACTCCACGATCCAACGAAGGGAATCGCGCGCAAATCGGAAAGGCTGAACTCACTGGACGAATTACGCGAGCTCGGACGACTTCCGATGTTGGTCATACCGTAGTAGCGTAACGGACTGCACTCGAGAAGGTATTTCACAAACGCCGGATGCTCGCGCAGCTCCCGGTATGCGTACATGCTTTCATCCGAAAGCGCGTCGAGAAGCGATACATCCTCCTCGGTTAAGTCGTAGGTCTCATCGGGAAAAAGCTGACTCTCCAGCCCCGCACTGACGATCTGTTCGATATTGTGCGTTGCCGCATCCGTCACGCCGTACTTACTCGATATGGTCTGCCCCTGAATGGTAAGCTGAATCTCACGGTTCTCGACCCGCCGACCGAAACTCCGGTAAAATTTGTGCGTGTTGCCGCCGCCTCGGGCCGGTGGGCCTCCGCGTCCATCGAAAAACACGACCCGAAAACCGTGCTTTCTGGACACGGAAGTGAGTTCCTGCTTGGCACGATAGATCTTCCAGTTCGCACTCAGATAGCCGCCGTCTTTGGTTCCGTCCGAGAAACCGAGCATAATCGTCTGCACCGCGCCGCGGCGCTCGAGATGCCGGCGATACAGAGGGATCGTATAGAGTTCATCCATGACCTCCGGCGCCCGCTCGAGGTCAACTATGGTTTCGAACAAGGGAACTATATCGAGCGCCGGTTCGCCTCCGGGCCATCCGGCACATTGGGCGAGCAGCCATACCTCGAGCACATGCGAAGCGCTCCTCGAGTGGCTGATTATATAGCGATGGACTCCGCGTTCGCCGTTGAGCTCCTGCATATAACGGGCTGCACGCAAGCTTCGAATAGTTTCGCTCGCCATCCCGTCGGGCAGGTCTTCGAGTATTTCCTGCTTCAGGGGAAACAGATCGCCTAACTCCCGAATCAGGTCGATTCGATCGGGCACCGACAGCGAAAGATAGTCCGGCGTTTCGCCGTCTTTGCTCGCGCGGGCGAGTGTGTGAATGGTTGTGCCCGCCTCAGCACTGTAACGCGTAAGAACCTTGACTACCGTATCGACAATTCGCTCGTGGACGCCGCTGTGCTGTCGAATATCCATCGTGGCGAAGTGAAAGCCGAAGACCTGAGTTTTATAGAGCAGATCGTCTACAAGGTGAACGAACAAACCATCCTGATCGCGCTCGATAAGCGTACGGAGCTCGAAAAGGTCGGTGCGGAACTCTTCCACCGAAGCGTATCCGCGATCGCTCATATCCTCGCACCCGCTTACACCGTCTATATCGTCACCGGGCACGGCCGAAAACGGATTTCGCGTATAGTGAAGGCGCTCGGCGATCATTTCGATCCGGTCGAGTACTCCCTCAAAGGTAAGTCGGCGCAGCAGCTGCTGCATGTCTTTCTCATAAAGGGCGAGCACACTTCCCCGAAGCAAATGACCGATTCGTACCGTCAAGTCGCTCGTGACAAACGGATTCCCGTCGCGGTCTCCTCCGGGCCAGAATCCCAGCTCGAGCGGTGAGCTGCGGGCAACCCGCTGCACCGGGTCTCGTCCGCCGGCCTCCATGAGTCGACGGTGAACGCTCGGCATGACATGATAGAAAATATTCTCCATGAACCAGAGCAGACTCTTGGCTTCGTCGACCGGCGTCGGCTTGTGCTTGTTCTTGAACCTTGTCTTGCCCATTTGAAGAAACAGATCGTTGATTTCCTTAAGGTTGCCCGATCCGACCGCGCTGGTCAGGTCGGTGATAATGCCGAGTATTTCGTCCGGGTAGAACTGGGTCGGATGCGCGGTCAGAACAAGCCGTACCCGAAAGTCGTCGAGCAGCTCATCGAACTCTTCGGTTCGCCCGAGCGACTCAACCCTGCCGAGCAGATCGCGGAGACTTCCCTGCCCCTCGGTGTCCCAAATAGCCGCATACGAAGAGTCCTCGATAGCATCGAAGAGCACGACCTGCCGCTCGACCATCTGCATAAACTTGAACAGCGTCCACACGCGTTTCTCGGGGGTTGCGGCGGTGACTTTCTCCTCGAAAAAACGCTCTACGATCTCGCGTGGAGACCGCCCGCGCTCAAGCTGTTCGCGCGCGTAATTATTGAACATCGGAAGCATAATACCGGCGTCGGTAAGCCCTTCGAACGGAAGCATGAGAAACAGCGCGTTGTAGAGCTGGTACTTCATCGCCACGTGTTCCTGGAATGCTGCAAGACTCTCCATATCTGTCACTACGCCCCCTGCTGCCGAGCAAGATATCGGTCGAACCATTCGCGTGCGTGCGACGATACCTGCTCCATTGCTCCTGGCTCCTCGAAAAGATGACCGGCCTCGGGCACAACGCGAAGCTCCCTCGGCCCCTTAAGCTGTTCAATCGCGCGTTCATTGAACAATCTGACCTTGTAATCCTCCCCACCTACCACCAGAAGCGACGGAACACTTACCTTACGCAGATCGCTGAGCACGAGATCCGGTCGCCCGCCGCGACTGACAACCGCATCAATGCTACTCTCACCGGCGTTGAGCGCCTTGAACGCCACCGCGCTGCCGGTACTCGAACCGAAATACCCGATACTCCGGTCTTTTCCGAAATCCGAGTCATGGACCCATGCGGTGGCTTCCACAAGTCGGTCCGCCATGAGGCTCATATCCAGCCGTTTATCCTCGGACTCGTATTCATCCGCGGTGAGCAGATCGAACATAACGCAGACGTATCCGGCATCCGAAAGCGATTCGGCTACTGCACGATTGCGCGGGCTGTCATGATTAGATCCCGCGCCGTGCACGAAGATCACGAGTCCCTTGCAGCTCGCAGGCTCGATCAGAAGCCCCGGTAACTTGACATCCGGCAGGTCGACGGTTATATCGCGTTCCACAGCCGGCTAACTCCGAAGGTCGGCCGACTGTATATAGCCGACGCCCATCGTCTGCATGGACTTGCGCGCTGCACCGAGCGAACCGTCGGGAATATTGACTCCGCGGGTACAGTCGGCGATGACATACGTGGTAAACCCGAGCTTCACCGCGTCCTCGGCGGTAAAGCGCACACATACATCTTCGGCCAGTCCGACTATGTACACATTGGAGAACCCAAGCCCCTTCAGATACGATTCGAGGCCCGTTGCGGTGCTGTGGTCATTCTCGAAAAACGCCGAGTAGCTGTCGAGATTCGCGGACGTCCCTTTATGAAGTATTAGATTGATGGGTTTCTCGTCGAGGTCGCTGTGAAACCGCGCGCCGTCGCTGCCCTGGATGCAGTGATCGGGCCACAGCTGCTGGGTAATTCCTCCGGCGTTTACACTATCGCCCGGTTTGCCCCCCGCGTGAGCGCTCGCGAAGCTTACGTGTCCGCTCGGGTGCCAGTCGCGGGTGGCCACGACGTGAGCAAACCGGCGCATAAGCGAATTAATGCGAGGAATGATGGTGTCGCCATATTCAACCGCGAGCGCGCCGCCCGGACAGAAGTCCTTCTGTACGTCGACGACAATTAACGTTGACTGTTCCGGATTATGTCCGTCCGCCATAGTTCCTCCAATGTATTACCCTGGTTTCGACTCATACCAGAACCCTGAGCACCTGCTGCGCTCGAGCCAGTACCTCGCTTACGGCAAGCCTGTCGTTGACATCCAAATCGGAAACCTTGAGCTGCGAGACAAAGCGCTCGATCGCCTCGATTGCCGCTCCGGCGGAGAGATCCGCGTTCATCGAATCCTCGAATGCGGTTCGAAGCTCGCCGGCTGCCGTATTCTCACGTTCTGAGCCAGGTTCGTCGAGCCCGAGGTCGGGTTGTCTGCTGCGATCGGGGACTATCTGTTCGATAACACCGGCGACCGCATTGCGCAGCCGGTCTATTCGGGCGACCGTCTCTCCGAAGTACTCCCAGGTGAAGTTGAGCTTCGAGCGGTAATGCTCGTGGAGCAAGAAGTAGCGCAAATGCACAGGCAAATACCCGTTCCCGAGTATATGCTCGGGATACAGTACATTACCCTTGCTCTTGCTCATCACCTCGCTGTTCACCACCAGGTGTTCTCCGTGCAGGAAGTAGCGGGCGAACTCCCGTCCGCTGTACGCCTCCATAACAGCGATGTTGTAGTCATGGTGGCGGTAGAGATTATCGATGCCTCCGCACTGAATATCGATCTGATCGCCGAGGTTTGAGACGATCATCGCGGGATCCTGAACGTTCCAGCTCGGTCGACCGCGGCCTATTTCGGTTTCCCACACCGAGCCCTCGGGCAGCGTTCCGCCGGCCTCCTCGCCGTGCCAGAGCACGAAATCTCCGAGATTCCAGCGTCGCCCCTCGTATGTATCCCGACCGAAACGGACCCGCCGCGAAGGCCATCGCGACGTATCGAGGCCGAACAGGCGACCAAAGCCCTTTACCCGGGATGCGTCGAAGTAGTACTTGCCCGCGTGCTCGTAGGCGTACCCTTTTTGCGTCAAAGCCTGAATAATACGCACCGCTTCATCCACACTCTCGGTTGCCCGCGGAATACTTTCCGGCAGCTTCAGCTGGAGTAACTCGGACTCCTCGAAGAACTTTTCCTGTACCCGGGAGGTAACCGCGCCGATACTCTCCCCGCGTGCTGCCGCCTCGGTCACTGTCTTGTCCTCGACATCGGTAAAGTTAATGACGCGATGAACCGTGTAACCGAGGTACTCGAGATAACGCACGAGCAGATCTTCGTAGAGAAAACTGCGATAGTTGCCGATATGCGGACGTCGATATGTGGACGGACCGCACGTAAAAATCCGCACGACGCCGGGCTCGCGACTTTCGAAGGCTTCGAGCGCTCCTGTCAGAGTGTTCCTTAACGATAGAGCCATGGGCCTATTCCATATAATTCCATAAATATTCCATTCCGTTTCACCACACCGATACTCTACAACAACGTACGTGTACAGCGCAGCATGTGCCAAGCGACAAAATATTTGCTATACTGCATCAATAGCAATATGGTACGTCTGGGCACATGCAGTTGGAAGTTTCCCTCATGGAACGGGATAGTATACGACGCGGAGAGCTCGTCGAGGTATCTCGCGCAATACGCCAAGCGCTACTCGACCGTCGAAATCGATCAGTGGTTCTGGTCGCTGTTCGGCCCGAGGTCGCTGAATCTTCCACGGCGCGAGACGGTCGCCGAGTATCTCGCCGATACACCCGACCGCTTCACCTTCAGCGTTAAAGTGCCGAACAGCGTTACGCTGACGCATTTCTATCGGAAAAGTCGGTCGGAACCGCTGACCGAGAACCCGTATTTTCTGAGTACAGAGCTCTTCAATTCATTTCTCGAACTCATCGAGCCGCTTCAGGAACGTACCGTTTCGCTGATTTTTCAGTTCGAATACCTGAACAAGCGCAAAATGCCCGATGAACACGCGTTTATCGAGGCGCTCGACCGGTTCTTCTCCTCGCTCGGCCCGCGCGTCGGTGGGTGGCCGCTCGCCGTCGAACCGAGGAACCCGCAGTTCCTGACATCAGCCTACTTTAAAATGCTCGAATCCCACGGCGTTACGCACGCGTTTACCCATGGCTACTACATGCCCGAGGCCTGGAAGGTCTATTCGTCGTTCGGCCATTTGCTGAGCGACCGTTCGGTGATTCGACTGCTCGGAAGAGACCGCAAGGCGATCGAATCGAAAACGGGTAAACAATGGAACAGCAGGGTCGAACCGCACAACGAAGACCTTGTACGAATAGCCGATATGATCGCAGATCTCGACGGACGCGGGTTCGCGACAACCGTCAATGTCAATAACCACTACGAAGGCTCGGCGCCGGGGACCATTGACGCCCTGACGCCGCTTCTCACCGAGCGCTCGGTTATACCCGGCTGATACGGCCGCGCAAGCCGCCCCGGCCGGCGGGCGCGGCTTCTACACCGGCAAGTCGCGCACCGACTGCCTCAGCGCGGGAATCTCACGCGACGCTGCTTCGAGCGCTTCGCGCGAGGCGATAACGCACGAGCTCGAGCGCTCGGCGGCACGACCACGCAGGTTTTCGGCGACCCGAGCGATATCACCGGGTTCGGCGCTGAGCAGTGCGTCGCGACGCCTTTGGCGCACCTCGTCGGTGACCCCGGTAAGGTACCGTCTGAGGCTCACCAGGTTCTTCTGCGAAGGCGACATTGGCCGGGATTCGCTTCCGATCATTCCAATTATCGCGAGTTCAACGTCACGCATCCGCGGTGGCTCGACCGAGTAGGAGGCAAGCGCGTCGCGAAACGCTTCGAAGGTCTTCGCGATGTTCGGATCACGGTAGCTTGCCATCGCGAAAATCGCCTCGGTGCCGTTTTGAAGCGCGAACGCGCCGTAGGCGCCGCCTTTCATTCGAATACGCTCCCAGAGAAACCCGGTTCGAAGCAGGTGCGCGAGAATCCCTTCCCACGCGTATTCCCGCTCACCCAGGCGCGAGCCCGGAACGACCCGCGCCACGTAGCCGACCCCGCCTGGGACGGCCAGCCCCGCCACGGGGTGGTTCGCTTGCGCTTCGTCGCCGGTTGCCTGTCCGCCGGCGGCCGCGGTGTCCGCGACGCCCTGGGCTTGCCCGCGCTCCAACGCGGTGTCCGCGGCGCCCTGGGCTTGCCCGCGCTCCGACGCGGTGTCCGCGG
>JBKGYS010000028.1:0-22078 GCA_046545955.1 Spirochaetales bacterium
ACGGACCTCTTCGGCGAGGAAGTACGAGATCCCGACGATATGGTCGACGGCTGGTAAGGTCGCTTCGTTCGAGCCGCGAACCGGGACCGCCCGCTTCGCGGCCACGCGTCGGCCGTAGAGCCTCGATGTCTGCTTTGCCGCTCGCACCCTCCGACTCGGTGGGAACGGGCAGCCGGCGGGTGAATACGGACGCGACCGGCGCTACCACTCGGTCTGTGTCTCGTACGCGGCGCCCGGTGGTTGCACGCGAAATACGCGACGGGTGTTGGCGGCGACCACGTCCACAAGGTGTGCCCGCGAGATCCCGCGATGCGTACTGACCGCGTCGTAGGTGTATCCGATAAGACCCGGATAGTTTGCTCGTCCCCGCTTCGGATGCGGTGCAAGAAACGGTGCATCGGTTTCGAGGAGCAGCCTGTGCTCCGGTACCAGCAGCATTGCCTCTCGCAGCTCAGGGGCATTCTTGAACGTCACGTTTCCTCCGAAACTCACCGAGAATCCCAGATCCAGAAACTTGCCGACAAAGCCGGGGGGACCGCCGTAACAGTGCATGACACTTTCCCGATTCGGCCGGACCGCCTTAAGCGCGTCGAGCAAATCCTGCTCCGCGTCGCGGTTGTGTACGATGATCGGAAGGTTTACCTCGTTCGCGAGCTGTATTTGCTTCGCGAACAAGTCTTTCTGCTTTTCCGGTGTCGCGTAGTTCCAGTGACGGTCTATACCGATTTCTCCGAGCGCGCATACCCTCGGCTCGCCGAGGGCCCCACGCACTGTCTCGATCGCGGTGTTCAAGTCGTCACGCCCGGCGTTTGATGGATACAGCCCGTGGGCGAAATACGCTCCAGGATAGCGGTCGAGCAATTCACGCCGATGCGCGATATCGGTCTCCTGAATGCCGACATCGATGCAGGCGGACAGCCCCGCCTCAAAGCTTGCGTGCAGCGCCTCGTGTAAATCGATTCCCTTATCAGGCAGCTTGGTCGCATGCACGTGAGTATCGATTTCACCCCCGAGCAGATGTGCAGGCACGAGTTCTTGCGTTGTACTCATAGGCAAGTGGTAGCATATTCGCGCATCGTGGTGTACCATGCGGGCCGATTCGAGCCGGCCGGAGTGGCGGAAATGGTAGACGCAGAGGACTTAAAATCCTCCGGCCCGTAAGGGCCGTGCCCGTTCAAGTCGGGTCTCCGGCAGTGTAATGCGCACCCGGCGCTCGGGTACACATGGATAGTGCTCGCTTCGGTCGGGTGTCGGGTTGACTACCCGCCGCGGCGCGCATAGTGTTTTGCTCTACGGCGTATGCATGAAATTGCTCTCGGACCAGTGCTTCTGTCAGCCCGTCAGCTTATCCCTGTAGCTGCGATAGTGATCGCGGCGCTTGCGGTACGCTTCTTTGCCCCTGCGAGCCGGGATGACCGGCGTGTGGCGCTCGACGTTGTATTGAATAGTGGGCTTCTCTTTTTCGTTGCATGGAAAATAAGCCCGATTTTCACTGAAATGAGCGCAATCCTGCGCGACCCGAGGGTTCTGCTTGTAGCACCGGGAGGCAACGCGGGCATAGCGCTGGGGACGGTAGCGATAGGCGGCTATGCGGCGTACAAGTGGGCCCGCGCTGGGCGCCCGAAGGTTACCGCAGATACGATACGAGGCGAGCCGGTTATTGTTCTTGTTGCCTTGACCGGAATCGCGGCGCTGCTTCTCGGGATAGGTCTTCACGGAGCTAATCTTGCGGTTGCCCAAGCGCGTGAGTCCGAACGTGCAGCGGCTGATTTCGAGCTCGAAACCCTCGAAGGCGCCACGGTTTCCCTTTCGGATTACCGGGGCAAGGTGGTCGTGCTCAATTTCTGGGCGACATGGTGTGTTCCCTGTCGCGCCGAGACCGAGGTGAAAAACCGTATCGCTAACGAATTCTCCCGCGAGGATCTGATTGTGCTCGGGATTAACCTGACAAGCGGTGAATCGGGGCGGCAGGTTGTCGCCGATCACGCTTCCGAATGGGATATTCAGTATCCGGTGCTTTTTGATTCGCGCGGGGAGGTGGCGTCTGCTTACAACGTACGCGGAACGCCCACGACAGTGGTTATTAGCCCGGATGGCGAAGTTTCCGATCGCTATTTCGGTGCTCTGTCGCTCTCGGCTGCACGCCGGCTCGTAGAGGCTTCCGGGGTGCCGGCTTCATGAGGCCCGTGAGATCCGAAGATAAAGTCGAGAATATCGGTGGGATCCTCGGCGAGATAATCGGGCTTTCCCGACTTTAGAAGCGATGGTGAATCGTAGCCCCAGGATACCGCCACTATTGAAATCCCGGCTCTTCGGGCGGCTTCAATATCGCGAAGCTCATCTCCGATGTATACCGCCTCCTCACGACGAATACCGTGGTAGCGCAGAATGCGCTTGAGCATGCGATGTTTGGAGAACAATCCACGTGCGGAGTAGATATCGGTGAAGTGGTCGAGGTTGTTCGCTTCGAGACAGCGGCGGATATTCGGTACGTTGTTGGAGGAAAGTATCCTGGTTGCGACATTTGCCGCGTGCAACGCCTGGAGCATCTCGCGGATTCCATCGTATATCGGGAAGGAGGTCATGTGATCGCTGAAAAGCTCGAGAGAACGTTTTGCAAGACGGGGAATGCTCCAGGACCGAATACCGAGTCTGCGCAGCCGCCGGCGTACAGGCAGTTCGCGCAGTTCGATCATCTCTTCCCACGATACCTGCCGGAACCCGAACTCCCGGGACATTTGCTGCATTATTTCCACGATAGCTTCACGCGAATCTATAATGGTTCCGTCGAAATCGAATATGGCGGTCTTCATCATGATGCCCTTCTGGAAGCTCCGAGTCTATGAACCGAAGACGCTTTGTGATTGGAGATGTTCACGGCCAGTATCCGGCGTTTGAGCGGCTACTCGAGTACGTAGACTTTTCTCCCGATAGCGATCATTTGTACTGCGTCGGAGACCTTGTAAACAAGGGGGCAGACAGTATTCGGGTACTTCGGCTGATACGTTGGCTCGGTGACAGCGTAACCACGGTGCTCGGCAATCACGAACTCATGCTCATGCGTGCCGCGATTACCGGCGATTTTTCGGGAATCAGCGGCGACCTGCGCGCGCTTCTGCAACGCAGTGAAGGGGAAGAGATTCTTTCATGGCTTCGGAGGCTACCGCTCATGGAACTGAACGCAGCCCGATCAATCGTGATCGTGCACGCGGGCTTGGCGCCTCAATGGGACGTACGGCAAGCGTACGCGGAGGCTCAGCATGTTCAAAGCATCCTTGTCGGTGAGCGCTACGAAGAGTTCGTCTGCTCCCACGCGTGGACCGGCGCAAACGGTGGGCAGACAGTGCTCCCCGACGCGGGCGGAGATGAGTTCGCGAGGGCGAGATACGCGCTCGCGGTATTTACGCATGCCCGCAAAATGACCAGCGAAGGGGCTCTACCGCTCGGCGGCGCTCGCGCGGGCTATCGTAGTGCCGTACCATGGTTCGAGCTTGAACCATGGCGCAGCCAGTCCGAGTATACCGTCTTTTTTGGTCACTGGGCTTCGCTCGAAGGCTATAGAAGCAGCCATATTATCGGGCTTGATACCGCGTGTGCGAAGGGAGGTACCCTTTCTTTGTACGAGATGGACTCGGGAGAAACGGTTCACGCCGCGTGTCCCGACCCTGCCTTCAGAAACATCAGCTTATAGAATCCATGTAGCGCTCCCGGGCGGCAACGATATCGTTCTCGGACGCTGCCTGCGTGTTCAGCCACTCGATTACCGCTGCGTAGTTGCGGCTCTCCTCGTCGGGGGCGAGGTAGCCGGAAGCAATGCCGATGACATTGAAGCCCTGGCGAAGCTGGAAACTCAACGTCGGATCGTACAGACGACCCGCAATCACTTCGCGCACGTAATCTTCGATACTCAGGCGGTTCGCCACCTCGTCGTACCCCGGAAGCCGGGCTCCGGCGCGTATTCGAAGCAGTCCGAGTTCGCGGCAGAGATTCCTCCTCGCCTCGTAGAGTGCTCCCCCGATACCGAGACCACGTCGCGTCTGGTCCACGAAAACCTCCGCACCGTAGAGCGTATGCCCTTCAGGGTCGTGATTGCGGAACGTACTGTCGGCGGTGAAGTCTATGTAGTCGTCTTCGATATCGTAGTCATCCCACAGCACTATCAGGCTCATCGCGGTTCCGACCACTTCGTGCGTGTCACGGGTTACGGCTACGAATTGCCCTTCGGGAAATATCTCCTGATGGGATTGCAGCTCATCGGCGGTCCAGATGAGTCTTTCGTCGTATATCTGACGCGATATCTCGGTTATGGCCTGGAAGTCTTCCGGTCGCGTATTGCGAACGTATATCCTGCGAGACACGGGATCCTCACATTTTCACTATCTTGATATTATGGGTCAGCTCGAGGGTGTGTCGGGCGTCCGACAGCGGTAGAACGGTGCCGAACGTACGGCTTGAATCGATAGCCCTGAGGTCCAGCTCCCCTACGGTCACCATGTCCTGATTGAGAACTCCTTCGGTGAGAATCCCGTCGCGCGCGAAGGGATAGTCACACGGGGTGAGCATGGCGGCGGTTCCGTAGTTCAACGACAGGTCGGGAACCCATGGTAAACCTCCCACGGTGGGTGAGTGAATAACGTAGAGCTGGTTTTCAATCGCGCGGGCGTGAGCGCAGTAGCGAACTCGTAAAAACCCGTGCCTGTCGTCGGTGCTGCTTGGCACAGCGAGAATATCGATCCCGTACCGCGCAAGACTTCGCACAAGTTCCGGAAACTCGACATCGTAACAGACGGCTACAGCCATACGGCCGAAATCGGTTTCGAATACGGTAAGGTTGTCGCGCTCTATTATATCCCAGTCATCGCGCTCGAAGCGAGTCATGTGCAGTTTGCCCTGCCGATGATACTCACCCGACGGGGAAAAAACGTAACAGTCGTTCCGCACACGATCGTCGTCGCCGAGCGCCGGGATGGTGCCGGCGACGATGTACATGTCGTAGCGCGTTGAGACTTGCGACATAAAGTCCAGGAATCGCGGAACATGATCGGCGACTCCGCGAACAATCTCGGAGATCGGCTTACGCGGGTCATCGAGCGCGGCAAGCTGCAACGTGAAGTATTCGGGCAGTACCAGCAGTCTCGAATTGTAACCGGCCGAGGTAGCAACGACCGATCGGACCTGTTCCAGAAATTCGTCGAAGGCATTTACGGGGCGGAGGAAGTACTGACTTGCGGCGACGCGGACGCGATCGGGTGCTACGGTGTTCATAATCGTTTCCCTACAACGTAGCGTATATGCAGCACCGCCTCAAGATGTCCGACGATGACGCTAGCTCGTCCTCGCGATCGAGGCGGTAGCGGTGCCGGTCCCCGCGCTCGCCGCGGACGTCGCCTCGATAACTCGCGCGAGCCAGCGCGGCGTGATTGCCGGGTACCACCGAAAAAAACACCACGGTGGTGGACAGTGAACCTCGAATTGAACAACGCTGGCGATCCGTGAAATATTTCGGGCTACATGATAAGAACTCCGTATTTGCTGTTCCTCGGCGATGCCCACGATCAGCTCGCCGCAAAAACCGCGCAGGGTATCCGAGACTGGCGCCCCGAATATGCACTCGGTCAATACAGACTCGCCGGTTGCAACGCCGACCTTGGGCTTCCCGATATGAATCTCGAGGATGCGTACAACGCAGGGGCGAGAACGCTTGTAGTCGGCGTCGCGAATCGAGGAGGATCGATGCCGGAGAAATGGAAATCGGTCCTTCGCGGTGCTCTTGAAACGGGTTTCGATCTCGCCTCCGGACTGCACCATCTGCTCAGCGATGAGCCCGATCTGGCCGCCTCGGCAAAACGTCACGGCCGAGCCCTCCACGATGTTCGTGTACCGTCTGTGAGCTATCCGATAGCCGACGGAAGGCCGCGGACCGGCAAACGCTGTCTCACCGTTGGAACCGACTGCTCGGTGGGTAAAATGTATACTTCGCTTGCGTTGCACTATGCGCTCGAACAACGGAATGTTCCGGCCTCATTTCGGGCGACCGGCCAAACCGGAATACTGATTGCCGGCGGGGGCGTCCCGCTCGACGCGGTCGTGGCGGATTTCATGTCCGGTTCTGTCGAATGGCTTACGCCGGACAACGAGGAGAACCACTGGGATATCATAGAAGGACAGGGCTCGCTCTTTCACGTTTCCTTCTCCGGTGTCACGCTCGCTCTGATTCACGGCGGACGGCCGGACGCGCTCGTCTTGTGTCACGAGCCCACTCGCCCGCATTTGCGTGGGCTTCCCGGCTATCCGGTTCCGTCGCTCGAGGAACTTCGCGAGCTTTCCCTTCGAATGGCGCGAATCGTAAACCCCGACTGTGTGGTCGCGGGTATAGCGGTAAACACATCCGGAATGAAGGATAGTGAGGTCGATGGATATCTCGCCGAGCTCGGGCGACGGATGGACGCGCCGGCGGTAGACCCGGTCCGGCATGGCGCCGGCACGATCGCCGACCGCCTGTGCTCGCTGTAACTGGAAACGTGGTCGGTATGCAACGCAGCGTCATCCACGAATCGTTCAGACTCGCCGAGGCGTTCACGATATCGCGCGGATCCCGCACGAGGGCTGACGTTCTTACGGTCCGCTTGAGCGAAAGCGGGATTACGGGGTGGGCGGAATGTGTTCCCTACGCTCGATACGGGGAATCGGTCGAAAGCGTTTGCGCGCAGATTACGTCGCTTCCAGACTCATTCGATCGGGCCTCGCTCGCGAGATTGCTTCCCGCCGGCGCCGCGCGAAATGCCGTCGACTGCGCGCTTTGGGATCTGGAAGCGAAACAGCGGGGACGTACCGTGTGGGAGGTTTCGGGACTTTCTTCGCTGACCCGCCGCGCTGTGCCCGCGCCCGAACCAACGGCTTTTACGCTCTCGCTCGGGACGCCGGAGCGTATGCACGAGGCGGCAGCGCGGAATAAACATCGACCTATCCTTAAAATTAAGCTCGGGACTCCCGAAGACCTTCACCGACTCGAAGCGGTGAGAAGGGGCGCGCCCGGCTCGCGTATTATCGTGGACGCCAATGAAGGATGGAACGAGGATACGTATCGGGAACTGCTACCTCGACTCACGGAATTGGGAGTGGAATTGATCGAGCAGCCGTTCCCGGCGAACGAAGATACACTGCTCGAGACAATTGATCGTCCGATTCCGGTCTGTGCCGATGAATCATGCCACGATCGTGGGACCCTTCGCTCGCTCGTCGGAAAGTACGATGTCATTAATATCAAACTCGACAAGACCGGTGGCCTCACCGAAGCTATCGAGTTGCGCAGGGAAGCCGAATCGGCCGGATTCGCGATAATGGTGGGCTGCATGGTGGGCTCCTCGCTCGCGATCGCCCCCGCGGTGCTCATTGCTCAAGGGGTACGGTATGTAGATCTGGACGCTCCGCTGCTGCTCGCCGAGGACAGGGCGACACCGCTTATCTACGACACGCGCGGCGTTCACCCGCCGACGTCCGGGCTATGGGGATAATAGCCCTGTGGAGGAATATATGAGCCGAATTGTTTACGTGAACGGGACCTTTTTGCCCGAAGACAACGCGATGGTTTCAGTATTCGATCGGGGATTTCTCTTCTCGGATGCGGTGTACGAGGTCGTCGCGGTCGTCCGTGGGAAGCTTCTTGATTTCGAAGGCCATCTGAAGCGGCTTCGGAGATCTCTTTCAGAAATTGATATGGAGAATCCGTTTGCTTCCGAGGGAGAGTTGCTTTCGGTCTTTCGTGAAATCGTGGATCGCAATCAGCTGGGCGAGGGTGCGGTTTACCTGCAGATAACACGAGGAGTGGCTGATCGAAGTTTTCTTTTTCCCGAGGCCGCGAAGCCGACTGTCGTTGTGTTCACTCAGGAAATGAACCTCGTGAATAACCCGGCGGCCGAACGCGGGCTGAAGGTCGTGTGCGTTGACGACAAACGGTGGGGACGGCGCGACATAAAGACCGTGCAGCTTCTCTACCAGTCTATGGTAAAGACCCAGGCGCAACGCCGCGGCGTGGACGATGCGTGGCTCGTCGAGAATGGTTTCGTAACCGAAGCGACATCGAGCAATGCCGGCATCGTGAAAGACCATACGATTATTACCCGCCAGCTCGGAGAGGAAATTCTACCCGGTGTTACCCGCGCGGCTGTACTTAAGTATGCCCGCGAGAAGGGGCTCAGCGTGGAGGAACGGCCGTTTGGCGTTTCCGAGGCTAAAGCTGCCGACGAGGCGTTTGTGACCTCTTCCGGGTCGTTCGTGCTCCCGGTGGTCCGTATCGACGACCACCCGGTTGCCGATGGAATACCGGGGCCGGTTTCCCGCGATCTTCGCAGCATCTACCTCAACGAAAGTCTTCAGAATCTTGCCTGGTAGCGGTTCTTGAAGCGGCTTGGTGATACTCGCGGCAGCCGTCCGAGCGACCGCTGGTGCATCCGTCCCGGCTACTGTTCCGCAGCTTGGAAACGAGGTATCGGACGGAACCGGCGAGTTCTTCGCGAGCGGCAGCATCGTTTGTGCTTGTCGTTTCGATTGCTCTGTGGCGACATTACCTCTCACGGTCGAGTGTGCCATGGAGAAACCTACCGGGCTGTTGCGGCTCGAAAAGCGAATACGGAACTCGCAGCGGTTTGATTTCACCGGGCACGCGTACGTGACCTTTCACGCGATAGCCATCCTCATCGGGTTGGTTGCGAGCGCATGGAGCTTATCCTTAGGTGCGGTCTACCACTTCGCGATCGCCTTCTTCTTTTCTATCGGGCTTGTCATATCCCTCCTCCTGTTTTACTACATCGGCGATAACGCGAGCAGAGTGTTCGCTCTCTCGATCGTTCCCACCGGGGTTATGATCCTACAAGTGGTCGGCGTGCTCTTCGTGGGAACCGAGTTCGAGTTTCGAATATTTCCGGCAGCGTTCGCGCTTGTCTCCATAACGCTTGCGGGATTTGCCGGGCGTAGCTCGAAGCTGTTCGCATGGAGCGCAGGTGTGGCGGGAATGACTATTGGAACGCTCGAGTGGTATTTTGTGCGTCAGGGACAGAGTACCGTCGTCGAAGCGCTTCTAATGCTCGCGCTATTCGGTTTTTCGGTTATCGCGGCATACGAATTCATGCTTACTCGCCGGCAACTTGTTCGCTCGCGCGAGCTGGCCGAAGAGGCCTCGCGTTTAAAGTCCAGATTCATTTCGAATATGAGCCATGAAATCCGCACCCCCCTCGCCGGCATTCTGGGCCTGACGAGTCTGTTGCCGATGACCGAGAGCGACTACGAGCGCGAGCGCATTATCGCCCGCCTGCGGGAAACAACGGATGCGTTGAGGCAACAGGTTGACGAGATGCTCGATTTCCAGAAACTGCAGACATCCGAGGATGGTGCGGTAGTTCTATCGAGCGTTGTAATCCCTGATTTTATCGAGCAGTGTATCGGACCGTATCGGCAGCCTGCGGAACAGCGCGGGGTGGCTTTTTATTTTCGTCCCACGGATGAGCCGAAGGCCGAAGTATTGCTCGATAGGCGCCGTGTTCGGACGGCGCTCGAGGATATCATGGCGAACGCTGTAAAGTTCACGCTGTCGGGCTGGATTGTCGTGACGGTCTCGAGCTTGCTGCGAGACAGCGGGGGCGGCCATGCATCGTGGTTTCATGTATCCGTTTCCGATACCGGGGTCGGAATGAGCGAAGGAGTACAGAGACAGGTACTGCAGCCGTTCGTGCAGGGCGATGACGGCTACAGTAAGCGCTTTCCGGGGAAAGGACTCGGACTCGCGCGAGCAAGCCTTGCCTTGCGTCAGGCGGGCGGAACGTTGAATATTGTCAGTACGCCCGGTTCGGGTACAACCGTCGCGATTGAAATCCCCGTCTCGACCGAGGCGTGATCCGCGAAGAAAAACTTTAATTGAAGGCATCGAAATAACCTATGAACACATTTATCGAGTATCTCGACAACTCCACTTGCTCTGCGCTCGCTGCAGACGAGAGTGCACGCCGGCTGGAAGACTCCGGATTTCGCGAAATACGCGAACAGGAGTCATGGCCGGCGCAACCAGGCTCATGCTACTTCATACGGCGCCCGAATGGTGGACTCATTGCCGTGCGTCAGGGGTCGCTGTCACCGGCTCAGGCCGGATTTCGAGTCGTTGCGGCGCACACCGACAGCCCCGCGTTGAAATTAAAGCCCGAAGGGCTGCACAGAAAGCAGGGAGGAACCTACGTGCCGGTGGAGGTGTACGGGGGCCCGATTCTTTCGACGTGGCTTGACCGCGAGCTCGTTCTCACCGGCCGTGCGGTTCTTCGAAAGGGTGATTCAGGCCTCGCCTCGCGGCATTTTCGTACCGAAAGACCGTGCGCGGTGATTCCTAATCTCGCGATTCACCTGAACCGGGAAGTCAATAAAGGATTCGAGTACAACGCACAGGATCACCTGCAGCTTCGAATCGCGATTTCCGGCAACGATTCGCACCGGAAGGTGAACACCGACGCCGGCAATGTACCCAACGACGCCTCCGAGAAGGCGGCTTTCTGGGCGCTTATTGCTTCTCAGCTGGACTGTGAGGTCGATGAGATCGTGGCGGCGGATATATTCGCCGCGGACTTCTCGGGCGCGACACTTCTCGCGGATGGGGAAACAGTGGTTTCGGGTCGAATCGATAATCTTGCCGGTTGCTATTCGAGTCTTCAGTCGTTTCTCGACGCCCGGCAGAGCGACGCAACGCACATCCTTGCGCTCTTCGATAACGAGGAAATCGGCAGCCGGACGGCTTCGGGAGCCGACTCGGAGTTTCTCGAGAGCGTGCTTACTCGCCTCGAATCGGGGGCGGGCGAAGTACAGGCTCAGGCGAGAGGCAAGAGTCTCCTCGTGTCCAACGACGGCGCGCATGCGCTTCACGACGGCTACGCGGCCAAGTATGATCCTGATTACGCGCCGGTGCTCGGCGGTGGTCCGGTACTCAAAACGAATGCGGGCTACCGGTACGCGAGCACGACCGACGGGGCTGCTGTGGTGATCGAAACAGCGAAACGAAAAGAAATCCAGTTGCAGTTTCTTGCAGGTCGTAGCGATATGCGGACCGGATCTACGATAGGACCGTTCAGCTGGTCGAGGACAGGGTTCTGTACCATCGATATGGGCATTCCCATGCTCGCAATGCACAGTATCCGTGAAACCGCAAACACGACGGATCTCAGCGACTTGAGTTCGCTTATTACCGCGCTGCTCGAGCTCGAAGCGGAAGCCTTGCCGACGCCATGAGCGACGTGACGGCGGAGGCTATAGGTCGATATCGTAACATCGCCGTTTCCGGTGACCGCCGCCTCGAACGATGGTTCTACAAGGAGGTCACATACTCCTGGCTCGATGCAACGTGCCGTTTTGGACTCAGCCATAGTGTATTCAGCAGTGACCGTGTAGACGACGGTTCGAAAATGCTTCTGGACTCGATAGCCACGCGGGTCGACGATAAAGAACGGTGGAGCGGTTGCAGAGTCTATGACGTTGGTTGTGGCATGGGCGTGCTTGGGATTGTGGCTGCGGCAGCGCTTCGCGCGGGCACGCTCATTCTCGAAGACAGGGATAGCCTGTCGGTCGCGCTTGCTTGCTTGAACGCATGGAAAAACGAGCTTCCCGCCGAGGTTCTACCCAACCCGGCTCCGACCGGCATTCGAACCTTCGAGCCGGCGCAGCTTGTTCTGTGTAATCTTCCGGCCAAGGCGGGAGCGTCGGTTCATAGGCTAATGATCGACCATGCTGTGCATCACCTCTCTTCCGGCGGCCTGTCGGGCTTTGTCGTGGTACGGACGCTCGCGAACGCGGTCGAAGAACACATTGCGGCTTCTCCGGTGACCTACGAAAGAATCGATGCCTCCGCACACGTGGTGTTCATATTCAGCCGTGTGAGAGGGGTTGCCGGTCAGCCACGCGACCGCGCCCCCAATGTCGGCGCAGGGGATAGCAGTGATTCGCTGGAAGCCCTTCCTTCGGTCTATAAAGGAGTCAGCTCGCGCTTTCGCGTGGGGAATACCGGCTACGCGCTCACCACGGTCGAAGGCTTACCTGAGTACGACGGGCCGTCCTACCTGACGAGAATGCTCATGAAGCTTACACTCGAGTACGTCTCAGGCCAGGCGGTTCTTGTTGTCGACAACGGCCCGGGGCACCTTGTCGCCGCGGTTTCCAAGCGGAGTTCGAGTGTGTGTTGCGCAAGCCGAAACGCGCTTGCCGGGTATGCCCACGCGCAATTGTTGCCCGCGGCAACCGGTCGGAGTAGAACAACCCCGAGTAGTGTAGTCGCCGAGCGACCTGCGGCTCTCGCTTCGCGGGTTCCCGAGCGGGGAATCGTAATCCTGCCGATTTCCCCTGAGCCGTATACTCCTGTGTTCGACGAGTTGATCGAGCTCTTCGAGTCGGTGCGAGATCGCGAGAGCCAATGCATCGTCGCCGGAAACTCCTCGACTATTTCACGACTGGAGAAGCTGAGGCTGCCGCTCTCGATCCGGCGAAGATCGAAGAGCAGAGGAGTGCGTGGCCTGATATTCGTGCCCGCTTAGGTTCACGCTGCTATTGGTCCGAGAATCGACGGTACGCTTCGATGGCCGCAGTCCATACCGGATCGTCGGGCGGTTCGGCGACTATTTGAACCGGTGTGCCTCCGGCCGGATGGGGAAACGCTAACGAAAATGCGTGTAAATGTATGAGCCTGTTTCGGTTTCCGCGGCGAGCACCGTATTTCTGATCGCCCTTGATCGGGCATCCAGTGGCTGCCAGCTGCGCGCGAAGCTGATGCGTTCTGCCGGTTTCCGGTTCCAGCTCGAGAAACCAGTACCGCTCGCTTCGCCCGAAGATTCGATACCCGGTTCTGCAAAAGCGACTGCCCTCACGAAAGCTATCCGAGCAAATAGCCTTATTCATGCGTCTGTCGTGAAGTATGTAGTGTTCGAGCGAGCCTTCGGTCGTGCCCGGCGAAGCCGATACGGCCGCCCAGTAGCGTTTTCGCACCGTGCCGTTTGAAAAAAATGTACCCATCGAAGCTGCAGCCTCGCGGGTACGGGCGTACACCACAACGCCTGTCACCGGGATATCGAGCCGATGGACTCCGTATAACGACAGCTTGTCGCCCATCTCGTGCTCTTCGCGTATGCGCTGCGCCAGCGAGCCTGACTCGTGGACCTGAGTCGATATTGGTGCCTGCTTGTTCGCTGCTATAATGTGTGCGTCCTCGAATAGGAGTTCATGTGAACGCATGATGTTTTCTCCTGTACGCGACCCCTTCCACGGTGGTATGTTTCCCCACTGAGGTCCGCGGGATGAGTGACGACCAGAAATTCCCAGACGAACTGACTGCTTTTCTCTTCGAATACGCCGAGGAAGTTACACTGGCATTTCCCGGCGGGGATGCCGTCCCGTTGAACTTGAGTCTTGCATATTTCGAGTCGATTGTTTACCTGCAGTACCGCGTGAGTGTGTTGCTACCGTACTTTCAGATTTCCCGCGACATAGTCTCGGAGGTTAACGAAGCGGTTCGCGTACGACTTCACCAGGAATTCGTGAACGCGCGTACTACGGTTCTCGAGCAGGAGATCGATCGCAGTACCTCTGAGTACCGGCGCATTAACCACGCAGCATTCAGCGAAGCGTGGTACCACGAGCTCTTCGATGTGTTCGCCGCGCGTGTGACGCGGGCATTGCACGAAAAACGCCGGTATATTTGGAATATTGGTCGCGTTCACGACGGCGAGCTGCCGTTCTCCCACGACGAAAGCATCGAGTACGTGCATCGCGCCGAAATTCACCACGTAGTTCCGTTTCAGAGGCTTGTTATCAACTTCTTCAATTATCAAATGGAATAGCCCGTGTCTCAGGTACCTGTTCGGCTTATTATAACCGGTGGCACGTTCGACAAGGCATACGACTCGATCCGAGGAGAGCTGACACTGTCGCGGACGCATCTTCCCGACATACTGACAACCGTCGGCTGTACAGTTCCGGTCCGTCCGACCGTGCATTCGCTGAAAGATTCGCTGGAAATGGTGTCGGCGGACCGACAAGCCATCGCGGAGGTGTGCCGGAATTCGGCGGAGGACCGCATTGTCATCACCCACGGCACCGACACGATGACTGAAACAGCCGATGTTATCTCACGGTACGAAATCGACAAGACAATATGTCTGACCGGTGCTATGGTGCCATTTGCCGTGTCCGGAAGCGATGCGCTGTTCAACCTCGGAGGGGCTTTCGCTGCCGTTCAGACGCTGCCTCGCGGCGTATACATAGTCATGAACGGGGTAGTGTTTTCCGCCGGCACGGTTCGAAAGAACAGGAATTCGGGAGTTTTCGAGGAGGTACACGAGAACCATGAGCAATCACACACCTGATAGAAATGAGGCACTCAACCTTGTGCAGGAGCACATCAAAAATGAAAACCTGCGCAAGCACTGTCTCGCCGTCGAGGCGGTTATGCGACACTTCGCGCGCGAGTACGGTGAAGATGAAGAAAAGTGGGGAGTCATTGGGCTGGTCCATGACCTGGATTGGGAAGAGCACCCCGATGAACACTGTACCCATACGAGGCGTATACTCGAAGAACGTGACTGGCCGGAAGATTATATCCACGCGGTAATGTCGCACGCTTGGGGAATGTTTACCGAGGAAAAACCCGAGCACACGATGGAGAAGGTGCTCTATACGATCGATGAGCTCACCGGTCTTGTGACGGCTACCGCGCTCGTTCGCCCTTCGAAAAGTCTTTTAGACATGAAACCTAAATCGGTAAAGAAAAAGTGGAAGGAGTCGGGCTTCGCCGCCGGCGCGAACAGGCAGCTCATCGAAAGCGGTGCTGCCATGCTCGGCATGGAGCTCTCCGATGTCATCGCCCACACAATCGAAGGCATGAAAGTTGTCGCCGGGGACCTTGGTCTCGATGGGCAGGCCTGAACGGCGAGCCTATTGTATATCCACCATACCGCCGAGCGCGTGTTGTTTTACGTAGATATCTCGAAAACGGCCGCTCGGCAGTGCGTCGCCCACAGCTCGAGGGCTCAGAGTAGCGAGGTATGAAAGCACATCGTCCATATCGTCGTTGCTTTCACAGGCTGTGTAGCGGAAGTAGAGACTGCGGGATTTGAGGAACATGAGAATTCTTCGGTCTTTGCAGGCGTGTGGGTCACTGAGCTCACGCAGGGCGTGTCTCAGTCCGCCGTACCACGCGCGCGATGTGCGCACGAGATTGGGCGTATTTCCCTGGTCTACGACGTATAGTTCGAAGATCCCGGCAACCGACGGGACGCTACCGATTACGGTTGACTTGGTCGCCCGCTGGATCCTGGACCAGACAACTGTGTAGTAGGCATCGTCGCCGCGAATCTGTTTGGATACCGCCGGGGAATCAGTGCTGCGTCTCACGGTTGCTGACTCTACAGCAAGTGAGCACGCAAATCAAACGGAGGGAATACCATGATACTCACTGTTGACGTTGGTAACTCGAATATAGTGGCCGGCGTGTACGACCGGGATACGCTTCTGACTCACTGGCGACTCTCCACCCGCCCGTATCGTACCGGCGATGAACTGTTGGTGACGCTCAGGGCTCTGTTCAGTGAATCGTCTATTTTGCCCGAAGTAGTCCGCTCAGTGGTGGTAAGCAGCGTCGTCCCACCATTAACCGAGCCGCTCGTGCAATCGCTTCGCAGTCTGTGTGGGGTCATCCCGTTCCTGGTCACACCCTCGTCGGTTCCCTGGCTGGAAATCGGCACGGATAGCCGCGAGGAGATGGGCCCGGACCTTGTCGCGAATGCCGTCGCTGCCGGAGCTATTTCCGCGGGTAGAGCCGCTTCGGTTGTGGATTTCGGGACGGCGTTGACCATTACTACGATCGATGAAAACGCTTGTGTTCAGGGTGTCAGCATCGCGCCGGGTCTCGGGCAGGCAAGCCTCGCGTTGAGTACTGGAACCGCTCAACTGCCGCAGGTCGCTCTCGAGGCACCAGAGCGCCCCTTCGGCACGAATACGGTCTCCGCCATACAGGCCGGCCTTGTGCACGGTTATGCAGCCATGGTGGAGGGGATGATTACAAAACTCGAGGCGTATTTTGATACCAGGATCACCGGACTTGCCACAGGAGGACTATCGGATATCGTTGCCCCCCTGATTCCTCAGGTGGAACATGTTGACCCATGGCTCACACTCAACGGGTTGCGACTAATCGCCGAGCGAAACGAAGCGCAATAGGTCTTTTCACGTTTCTGCTGTTCGTTGCATATCGCCCACGGGATCAGTACGATGGGCAAGCTTCGAAACGTTCATTAAACAAGACGTTCATCAAACAAGGTGGTAAACCCGCATGCCGTCCGTAACGCTTCCCATTGCCGGATCATCCGATAAACTGTATACGGTATCTCCAAGCAAGATTCTCTGCCTCGGGCTTAACTATAGTGATCACATTAAAGAGAGCCTCTCGGTGCGCGTCCGTGGTTTCACCCCGGACGCTCCGAGCGAACCGGTTGTCTTTCCCAAAACCCCGAACGCATTGTGCGGACCGGATACCGCTATTGAGATTCCCGCGATCGTCGACCGGTACGATTTCGAGGAACCGAGGACCGACCACGAGGCGGAGCTTGCTGTGGTTATTGGCGCACGGATGCGAAACGTTTCGGCCGAAAACGCGATGGACTATGTGTACGGCTACACGTGTGCCAACGACGTCAGCCAGCGAAATGTTCAGAACGCGGATCGCTCCGGCTGGTATCGTGGAAAGAGTTTCGACACCTTTTGCCCGGTGGGGCCGTCGATCGTGCCTGCCTCCGAAATCGATAATCCGCATAGCCTTTCGATACTGTGCAGGGTTCGAGGGGAGGTCCGGCAAGAAGGAAACACTTCGCAAATGATTTTTGGAGTTCCCGCGATACTCGAGTTTCTGTCGGCTAATATGACCCTCGAACCCGGAGATCTTGTGCTGACCGGCACACCGAGCGGCGTAGGTCCGCTGGCGCCATCCGACACGGTGGAGGTCGAAATCGAGGGAATTGGCACGCTTCGAAATCATGTTGTGCGCGGACACTGACGCGCTCCAAGCGCCGCTGCTCGTGCCCGCGTCGGCGTGGCGGTTACCCGAGAGCGTCTGCTACTTAGTAGCAGACGCCATATCACGAATGAGACTACGAACCTGCTTCTCGTTTTCGAGAAAGTAACGTGCGTGTGAAATGTCGACTCCTACCTTAATCGAATACGCACTTTCGGGAAGCACGGAGAACAACTCTTCATCGCTCCAGTCGTCTCCTACGGCAAAAATGAAGTCATGATTCTGCCTGGAAATCCAGCGCAGGGCAGCTCGACCTTTGCTGATTTCCGAGCTTTTCACTTCCAGCGTCTTCTGCCCCTCGAGAATCGACAGGTTCAGGTTTCCCGTGAGGCTCAACAAAGCATCTCTGAGTTCGCTCTTGCGCACCGATGCGAGCTCCGGTTCGGCGTGGCCGTAGCTCCAACCGAGGCTGAACTCCGACTGTTCTACTCGCGAGCCGGGAGTTCGGATCGCGTGACGCTCGAGTATCGGAAGGATCATTTCCTTCCAGCCAGTATCGAATTGTTCAATAAGTTGCCACTGGCCGCGGTACGGTCTGATCCACACGCCGTACTCGGCGACAAGTCCAACCGGCATATTCGCGAACCACTGCTCCAGGTCGGCGCGCGAACGGCTGCTGACGATTACCACGTCGTTTCGCTCATCCCCGGCAATCGTAGCGATGTTCTCGAGCAACCCGCTATCCGGCTGACTTTCGCTCGATCCGTCGCTGAGTTCTACGAGTGTGCCGTCATAATTGAGAAAGACAAGTCGACGCTCGGATTTCGAAAACTGCTCAAGGAGTTCATCCCGATCCCGGCCCCGCAGGCGCCTTTTCCTTAGATTCTCGCGGCTTTCAACGACCGACTCGAGCTTGTCCATGAAGTCCTGAGCCCAGAAGTGTACGTCGTATCGCTTAAGTCGCTCGTGAATCCGGCGATTCCCGGCAAGCCGAGCATCCTCGTCGCGCTCGATCGCTGATCGAATGGATTCGGCGATCCCATCGATATCGCTCGGATTCACGACAAGCGATTCGCTCATTTCACGAGCCGCCCCCGCTGTTTCGCTGAGTACAACCGTTCCACCCATGTCGTTACGCGCGGCTACGTATTCCTTGGCGATAAGATTCATTCCGTCGCGCACGGGAGTAACGAGAAGCACGTCGGAGCAGCGATACAGCGCGCACAGCCGATTAAACGGAAACGTCCGGAAAAAATACTTGATCGGTACCCAGTCGATTGTTCCGTAGTTGCCGTTAATCGTCGAAACGAGCTCGTCGAGCTCGCGCTTCAGCCGTTGGTACCGCGGAACTTCCGTGCGGGAGGGCGCGACGATCATTACGAGTTCCACCTTGCCTATGTACTCCGGGAAACGAGCGAGAAACCGCTCGTAGGCCTGGAGACGATTCGGTATTCCCTTGGAATAGTCGAGACGGTCGACCGAAAGGATAACGGTCCTGTCGGCTGTCGATGCCTGAACCGATTGAATCTCCTCGCGAACATCGTCGAGCTTTGAGGATTCGGAGTACTTCGCATAATCGATACCCATGGGGAAAACATCGACCTTGGACATACTATTCCGATCTCGGACAATCCCGAGATTGTTCTCGAGTCCGAGAAGCCTCCGGATACTCGAGAGAAAGTGCCGCGCGTAGTCGTATGTGTGGAATCCAATGAGATCGGCGCCGAGCATACCGTGCAGCAACTCCTCGCGCCACGGAAGCAAACGGAACAGTTCGTAGCTTGGAAAGGGGATATGGAGAAAGAAACCGATCCTGGTGTCGGGCAGCTCTTCTCGTACCATCGCAGGAAGCAACATGAGCTGATAGTCGTGAATCCAGATGTAGTCGTCGGGTTCGGCGATACTCCGGATTGCTTCGAAATAGCGTCTATTAATCGACTTGTAAGATTTCCAGGCCTCCGGATCGTAGTCAACGTAGGTCGGAAAATAGTGAAAAAGCGGCCAGATAGTATTGTTGCAGAATCCGTAGTAGAATCCGTCGAGATCGGAGCGCGATAAGGGAACGGTGACGCTCTGATAATCGCGTCGAAGTGTTTCGCTGATGTACTTCCGATCCTGCTCGTTGATATCGTCATCCGCGATCCCGCTCCAGCCGACCCAGAGACTGTCGGAGCGTTGGGAAAAACTGCTTAACCCGGTAGCAAGGCCGCCGACACTCGGACTGAATGAGTAGCCGTCTTTACTCGAACTCACGGACACCGACAACCTGTTCGATGCGAGAATAATCTTTGACATATCGTTCTAAGTGTCACCGTGAGGCGCGATCGCCGTCAAGCACCGATCCCCCTCAGCGGTTGACAGCGCTGAGGGGGATCACTAGGTTCTGATGCATAATGTCAAACGAGCTTCTCTGGGCTACTATGCTTCTGGCGAACTTTGGGCTGATTATCGGGTTATACCGTATATTCGGCGCGGTCGGGTTGATTTCGTGGATGGCGATTGCCGGGGTCATCGCAAATATCCAGGTCGTCAAGACCGTCGAAATATTCGGGCTTACTGCCACGCTCGGTAACATAGTCTACGCCTCGTCGTTTCTCGCTACCGATATTCTCAGCGAAAAGTACGGAAAAGCTCCCGCGATGGTAGCGGTCTGGACCGGATTTACCACGCTGATCTCGGCCACGCTGCTCATGACTATTGCGCTGTGGTTTCAGCCCGGCGAGTCGGATACTTCGCAGAGATCTCTCGAAACCATTTTCACGGTGCTTCCGCGGATTACGCTTGCGAGTGTGGCAGCGTATTTGATCAGTCAACTGCACGACGTATGGGCCTATCAATTCTGGCGTCGCCGTTTTCCGGGACGTCGGCGGATCTGGATTCGAAACAACCTCAGCACCATGGTCAGCCAGCTCGTGGATACTGTGGTGTTTACGGCAATAGCTTTTCTCGGTGTCTTCCCATGGCCGGTGTTTTTTGAAATCGCGCTTACCACGTATGCGCTCAAGTGGATCGTCGCGACGCTGGACACTCCGTTCGTGTACCTCGCCGGGCGTATCCGGCCGGGTGTGCTCGGGAGGGTGTTCGCTCAGTCGATTGATTCGGGCTCAGCGACATGAACCTGTATGGCGCGATAGAGGCGGGCGGAACGAAGTTCGTGTGCGGCGTCGCATCCGGCCCCCGTACGATCCTCGAACATACCACGATTGCCACCCGCGCCCCCGATACGACGCTCGCGGAGTGCACGGATTTTTTTCGCCGGGCCTTCGCCCGGCATGGCGAGCCGACTGCGTTCGGTATCGGAAGTTTCGGAGCACTCGATCCGGCGAAAGATTCAGCCTGGTACGGGCATATACGGGAGACCCCTAAGGAGGGTTGGAGCAACGTCGATATTGCCGGGGTATTTGCGCGTGAATTCGGGGTACCCGTGGGGTTTGATACCGATGTAAATGCGGCAGCGCTTGCCGAATACAAATTCGGGGCGGGTCAGGGCACCGGAGTTCGTGCGGCCGGCCGGGACGCACGCGTATCCCGGCGTGGCGAGGGAGCCGGCGTCGGTGCGGCTGACGCGGCCGGGGCTGCGGGGGTTCGCAGCCTCGTGTACGTCACCGTAGGAACGGGTGTTGGGGGAGGGGCGATCGCCGACGGGCATATCGTCCATGGGCTGCTTCATCCGGAAATGGGACATATACCGGTTATGCGTGAAACCGACGATACAGACTTTCGTGGCGTGTGTCCGTTCCACGAGGCGTGTCTCGAAGGGCTGGCCTCCGGGCCGGCGATACAGGCACGCTGGGGGGTGCCCGCTACGGAGCTCTCGCCCGAGCACCGAGCCTGGTCTCTCGAGGCGCGCTACCTCGCCTCGTTCGTCGTAATCCTGACCGGAATACTGGCCCCCGAGGTGATCGTGCTCGGCGGCGGTGTCATGCACGTTCCTGGGCTCATAGAGCGCGTGCGGGAGTCGGCGCAAAGGAAGATGAACGGATACTTTCCACCAGTGTGGAAGACCGAACGCGCCGGTTCCGATGCCGGATTGGACCGCTACATCGTAGCTCCGGTGCTCGGTGATGAAGCGGGGCTTGCCGGCGCGGTTGCCCTTGCTATGGACGCCGGCGGCGCGTAATCCAGGCGCGTGGAGGTAGCAGCAATCCTCTATTCTCGCCAGGGGAAGATCATGCCACGGAATGTTCGCTTTCCGACCTTCTGCTGTTCTTCAATGAGCAGCCGCTCCCACGGAATCTTCCGTCGATCGGCATCCGGATTGGCCTCCAGGTAGTCGTACTTCATGAGACGGATTTTGAAGCTCGACTGTAACCAGAGCATAACGCCGGCGGGACCAGGTATGAGAAACGCGAGCGGGACTGAAATGGCGGTCAGCGCGAGCACCCCTATAGCGGTGAGGACCGAAAACCCCGTGTTATCGAAGAAAACTATGAAGCATTTCTTGAGTATGGGTTTCAGCCTGCTATCGAGTCGGCTTCGAATTGGCAGAAAGAACTGACTTGCAAGAAGCCAGACCACCGAGACCCAGAAGAGAAATACCAGCGCCGCGAGCCCCCATATATTCTCTATTTGCGCGTAGAATGGGACCGCGATCGATGTAATGAAAAACTGCACAATGTATAACCCTGCCAGCCAGAGCGAGCTAGGCAAGGCCTCACGGAAGTATCCTATAAGCTGTCGGAATTCCGGGTTCTCGTAGTCGACCATATCGCGAGAGGCGAAGCTTACCCCGCCCGCGTAAACAATGGTCACAAGAATGGCGGCCACAGGTACGAGAATGGCGCCTACGAACGCATCGATCGACCCAAACAGGTTCGTCAGCGACAGAGTGAGCGCGAGGAGCGCTACAAACCCGACATTCAGCAGAGCTACGGTGAGCAGATTATCCCACAGGTCAAAAAACGCTTTCTTTATGGTAAATAAAAACATAATCGGTCCGGCGGGAGCAGTATAGACGCAGCTGACTCAGCTCGGCAATAGGAGTCTCCGAGGTTGCACCCATGCGCTGGTACGCTCGAAGACAAGCCGGTTTTCTGTTGCCTACGCACTGTCTTC